>NZ_JBFTQB010000296.1:0-6707 GCF_056398785.1 Paenibacillus sp. 01T422
ATCTTGTGCTCATACAATACTCCCCTTTTCCATTAAATATTATGAATAACACCTAGCGGTGATCTTCAACACTCTAACTGTCGAAAAGTGAAAGATTCTGGTATCGCTACCATATTGACTCGTCAAAGAACTTTTTCGAAGCTCGGTTAGCAGCCACAACAAGAATTAATCCGATAATTCCTTGCATTAACCCAACAGCAGTCGCGTAGCCGTATTGCCCGTTTTGAAGTCCCACCCGAATGATATAGGTATCTAGGATATCTGCCAGTTCCATGTTGCCGGGAGTTCGCATGAGATAGATTTGATCAAACCCTGCCTGTAAAATGTTGCCCAGTGATAAAATAAACAGAATGGAAATCGTTAGGCGAATACCCGGCAAAGTAACGTGCCAGATTTCGTGCCACTTATTAGCGCCATCAATTTTGGCGGCTTCATGCAGTTCAGGATTAATGCCTGCTATAGCGGCCAAATAAATGATAGAGTCCCAGCCAATGCTCTGCCAGATATGACTTCCAAACATAAGAGGATAAAAGTACTTGCTTTCCATCATGAAAAACGTACTGCCGTCTCCTCCGAGAAATCGAATCACTTCGTTAAGCAGCCCTGTATCCGGAGCAAGCACCCGCTGCATGAGACCGATAACAATAACCCAGGAAAGGAAATGCGGCAGATACGAAATGCTTTGGGTGATTCCTCGAAATCTCCGATGTCTGATTTCATTAAACATCAGCGCAAGCAGAATCGGAAAAGGCAGTCCCACGAAGACTTTAATACTGCTAATTATCAACGTGTTTTTAATTAACTTCCCGCTTTGATAATCGTTAAAAAATGCCTTGAAATACGTGAGTCCCACCCAAGGACTGCCTAGAATACCTTTGTTGAACTGATAGTTCTTAAAGGCCAGCATCAATCCGCCCATGGGGATGTAAGAGAAAATAACGAAAAATACAAGACAGGGAAGGAGCATGAGATACAAATGCTTGTGTTGCCGTATTCGTTTTCCTAGATCAGCATTTCTCTTCTTCACCGCAGCACCGACATTAGCTTGCGGCAGATTCGTTTCCATGTCATGACCACCTTCCTATGACGATCTCATTTTTTCTGGTATCGATACCAGATTTTCCTCCAATAGCATCCTCATGATGAGGATTGGATGTAGGCAAGCGTTTTCTGGTATCGCTTCCATATGGGATTAAACCTAGTATAGATGAGTTGGTTATTTTTGACAATACTCTTTTTTTGAGCTTATTCGCTTGCGCGGCTCGGGGCTTCTCGCGCGGGTGCATCGCGGCGCGGATGGGTTTTCACCGTGAGACGGCCTTTCTGGGACTCTCACGGTATTTCCAGGCCATCTCGGATTGCGAGATGGCCTTTTGGGGTTTCTCGCGCGGGTGCATCGAGAATTTACCCTCAAATACTACATCGAAAAAGCCTGTACCCATCCAAAAATCGGATCGACACAGGCCTTTTAACTTACTTCCCACTCTTCACTTCTTCGAGCATGGATAAATCAACGAACTTACGAAGATCAAGCTCATTTTCCTTAATGCCCTTAATATATCGGGCAGCGATCGAGACCTTCGCCATCTCCTCCATCACCTTGACGTCAACGTCCGTGGTGAGCTTCAGACGGCTAAGCGAAGCTTTGATCAAGCTTTTGTCCATGCCTTTGCCGCTGTACTGCTTCAGTTGGTTGTTGATGAGATCATAAGCTTGCTCCGGGTTGTTCTGAATGAACGCGATGCCGTCCATATTGGCTTTGATCGCGCCCTTGACAATGTCCCGGTGACGCTGAATCATTGAATCGCTCGCCACCATAATCACCGTCGGATAATCGCCATTGTTCGGCGGGATCGCCTGCCAATCGACGACGACCTTGCCAAGCCCGGCCTTCTCGATCTGCGTCCCCCATGGCTCGGGAACAAGCGTCGCATCAATTTCCTGCTGCCGGAAGGAAATGAGCGCATCCGAAGGCGAGCGCACGATGAGATGGGCGCTTCCCTTGTCACGGCCCAACGAGATGCCTTCTTGCTGAAGCAGCATCCGCAGTGAAATCTCATTCGTATTCCCTTTGGACGGAATCGCGATCGTTTTATCAACTAAATCTTTAACGCCATTAATTCCTGCGTCATTACGGGCAACAAGCACCGCACCGCCATTATTGGAGCCGGAAACGACGCGATAGTTCCCGCTTTTCAGATAAAAGGTTGTCGCAGGCCCAGGACCTACGAAGCCCACATCGATATCTCCTGTCGCCATCGCAATAGATAAGTCAGAGCCGTTATCGAAGGCTGTGACCTCGATTTTCACCTCATCGCCCCATTCCCGGGCGAAATAACCATTCTCCAGTGCGATATAGGCTGCGGCATGTGTGACATTTTTAAATACACCAACCCTGACCACCTGCGGTTTACCGGAAGCTGTAAGCTTCTCCTCGCAGGCACTCAGCGTCGTAACTACGAACAAAAGCAGCAGCAGCATCCAAGCTTTTTTTCTCATGCGAACCGCTCCCTGCTAAGACTTCGAGCCGGCGAGGCCGTAGCGCTCCAGCACTTTATCTTCCAGTTTCTTAAAGCAGAAATGATCAGAAACCGTGCCCAGCACAGCGATAATGATGACGATACACAACATGAGCGAAGTGTCGCCCAAATTGCGTCCGTCCTGCAGCAGCTGACCAAGTCCCGCGCCTTTGGCGATAAGCTCCCCAGCAACAAGGGCGCGCCAAGCAAAGGCCCAAGCCGTACGTACGCCGTTGATTAAATGGGGGAAAGCCGCCGGAATCATGATCTGCACGAACATTTTATACCCGTTGCCTGTTCCCATCGTCTGTGCAGCGCGCAGGTAAATCGGCGGAATGTTCTTGATTCCTGTGCGGCTTGCAAGCGCCATCGTCCAGGTCGCGCCAAGCGTCGTAATGAAAATAACCGAGGATTCGTTAAGACCGAACCATATAATAGCAAAAGGCAGCCAAGCAATACTTGGAATCGTCTGCAGCGAAACGACCAAAAAGCCCAGCGTATCATCCAGCAGACGGTAACGTGCGAATAGAAAACCTAATGTCGTCCCAATTGCAAGCGATAGGGCGAACGAGACCAATAACCGGATCATACTGGCCAAAGTCGCCGCCAGCAGCTCGCCATGTACCAAGCCGTCATAAAAAGCTTGCAGTGTCTGGGTCGGCGAGGGAAATTTCCAGCCCCAATCAAAAAGCCTAAATCCCGCCTCCCAAGCTATCAGAAGCAGTACCAGAAAAATCGTTCTTCTTAATGCGGTACTCATCACCCGTCTCCTCCCTTACCACCTTCTCAAGCTCATCCGCCAGCGCGTCCATGGCCGCGTTCTCCACATGATGCAGCAGCGGATCAGCCGTATCCCGGGGTCTTGCCGCCTGCACAGTGAATTCCTTCTTAATCGTGCCAGGACGTGTGGACATGACGACAACTCGATCGGAGAGAATGACCGCTTCCCGGATGTTATGCGTGATGAAGAGGATTGTTTTGCGCGTTCGCATCCAAATTTCTTCCAATTCCTTATGCAAAATCAGGCGTGTCTGCTCATCTAACGCCGCAAAGGGCTCATCCATGAGCAGAATCTCAGGATCCATCGCCAGCGCTCTGGCAATTGCTGCCCGCTGCTTCATCCCACCAGATAGCTCATGTGGGTACCGATCTGCGAAGCGGCTGAGATGCACCGATTTGATCTGCTCCATGGCAAGCTCGTGGCGCTCTTTTTTGGGGATGCCCTTCTGCTTGAGGCCGAATGCCACATTGTCCAAGACAGTAAGCCACGGGAACAGACCGTGCTCTTGGAACACGACCACGCGGTCGGCCCCAGCGCCGGTTACCTTTTTGCCATTTACTTCGATTGTGCCTTCCGTTTGTGTATCGAAGCCTGCGACGAGGTTCAGCACCGTCGATTTTCCACAGCCGGATGGCCCCAGTACGGAGACGAACTCGCCTTTTTTTATCGTTAACGTGATATTGTCCAGCGCCTTATAATTGCCGCCGATTCGCTGTACGAACGTCTTGCTGACACCTTTAATCTCGATCAAAATGCTTCCCCCCACTCGGGTACGTCCCGTAGTCGTTTACATTAAAACAGCATCTTTAATCCTGCGAGACCAAGCCCGATGATAAATCCGCAGATCGCACCGTTGACGCGAATCCATTGCAAATCCTTGCCGATCTTATCTTCCATCAGCTCAGTCAGCYTCTCGTTATCGAATTTATCCAGGTTTTCTTTGACGAGCTGACCGATTTTACTGTGATTTTTCTCCAAATAGGAAGCAATCTGCTCCTGCACCCAGATCTCGCCGCGCTGCAGCAAAGCTTCGTTCTCTTTCACAGATGTAAGCACATTTCGAATGATCGGAACGACATGCACAGGGACAAATTCAGGCTGGTCCACGAACTCTACAGCTCTAGCCTTCAGACGTGCAAGAAGTCCGGATAGCTTCGTATCCAGCTCGAACATGTCGGGCAGCTTCGCTTTGAGCGATTCCAGCTCGGCCAAAAGCTTCGGATTTCTCTCCAGCTTATTTAGCTCATTACGAATGAAGGAAAGCACAGCCTCTCTACGCGGATGCTGCTTCATTCGCATTTGCTCAATGTAGGAAAGCAAGAAGTTCTGGATAATGCCCCCGATCTTCTCCTCATTGACCATCCCGATGAACGCGTTCACGGCAAACGCCATGAAGCCATTGGATTGCAAGCCCTCGAACGCCTTGATCGCCATTGCTCCAAGCTGATCGCGTGTCTCCGTTTTGAACGCCCAGGCTTCCACTTTATCGAGGACAAAATCAAGCGTTTTGCCGTCATAACCACCGTCCTTGACCGTATCGACAAGCGCGCGAACGAGCCGGCTCGTATCCACGTCCTGAAGCGCTTTGCTAATCTCATCCGCGAGCAGCGGTGTTAATTTTTCAAGATCAATGGCGTTTAACACTTGTTTGGCAAGCGTACTTAGGCCTTTATGAAGCGCTTCGCTGTCCAGATGGCTTTCCGCTAGCTCGAGACCTCTTTCAAGAAAACGAATTTGCTGCAAACGCGCACGGATCGTTTCTTTGGAGAGCAGCTCATTTTGCACCGTGGAGACGAGTGCGTTCGTGATTTTCTCACGATTCTTCGGCAGCAGCGCCGTATGTGGAATCGGAATGCCCATCGGGTGACGGAACAAGGCGCTAACCGCGAACCAGTCTGCCAAACCGCCTACAACCCCGGCTTCAAATCCACCTTGCAGGAAGCCTCCCCACACCGTAGAAGCTACAGGAATTGTAGCCAAAAAACCTGCTCCCATCACACCTAAGGAGACCGTTGCTATATACTTTGCTTCTTTTTTCATCGTCATAACATCTCTTTCTTTCTCGATTTTCAATCACCATTCGTTCTATTTTACCACAAATTCCGACGAAAGCTGTTCTTGAACCCGAAACTGTTGAATACACTTCGGTATGTGTACAATCGGCAAGGCTTGGCCGAAGCTAAGAGACCTAGGAGGAACCTTTCAATGAGCCTAAATGAGACCATAACGCCCTGGCAGGAACAGTTGTTTTGGGTTGAAATCCTACAGGATCACGCCATTTTTGTGGACGAGGCACTTGCCAATGAAGAGGTGCAGTGGATCACCATCGCCAAACGATACATAGCGGCATTCACCGAGCTGAGGAATCGCATTTTGAAAACAGATCCTTCCCTGCCGGTCTCCTCGGAAACCATGATTCAGCTCTCTAAAGACATATACCCCGTTGCGCACGGGTATTATCAGTTTGAAGGTTTTATGCAGCATTTGCGAATTGAAAATAAAGTCGTCATCTCGCTGACACCCGTGTATTTTAACGGAACTTTATTGGAAAACGGCGAGTATCTGCGGATTCTGCACGCTTGGATGAATGGTGTGCCTTACGAGCCCCTGCCGCTTGTTGCGCTGATGGAGATGTGGCTGGAGGATCAACTTGGACATACTGTGCTTCTGGGCAATCATCTGGATCCAACGGAAATGGAGCTGCTAAAAAGTACCCAGCAGTACGCCCAGCAATTCAGCGCCCATATCGTCAAAAACACCGCCATCCGCGGCTTTCTCCGCTTCACCGCACCCGGTTTCCCGGTCCAGCAGAAGTTCGCCAGACAAGTGGCGGAGACGGTCATCGGCTTCTATCGAGTTGTCGAAGAGGTCATCCGAGAGTATCAGCATACCGAGCTGCTTAGCCGACTGACCTTGCGTTTCCTCGAGCATCACCTGCCGGAAACATGCTACTTTTTGCGCAAGCTGGCTGCTTACAACGTGGAGATTCTAACTTTGCCGAATTGTCCGCTGACGAAGCCGTCTTTTGAGTGATTGGGGTTGGGGAGTGTATGGGATGGCTGGAGAGCCGGGAGAGCTGGGAGAGCTGGAAAAGCCGGAAGAGCAGGGATGGCTGGGAGAGCTGGGATGGCTGGGAGAGCTGGGAGAGCTGGAAGGCAAAAAAACCGTCAGGCTCTTTACACTTTGCCTGGACGGTTTTTCCTCATGCGATTAATGAATTAGCAGGAAAAAGCGGCGTTAATTTCCATCTACGTCTATCGATGGAATGAATTAACTGGAAAAACCTCTGCTAATTCAACCTCATTTACCTACTTCAGCGGTTTCAATGGAATTTAGATGGAGAAATTCCAGTTAAACCGCTCAAATTCTCTATTCGAGTGAAAATAACGGGAGATTATCCCGTTAAC
>NZ_JBFTQB010000297.1:0-15540 GCF_056398785.1 Paenibacillus sp. 01T422
CCCTAGTTCCCACTACAAATGGAAACTGTGCATTTTCAGGGAAATAGCGCACTCCAGTTCCCTTACAGATGGAATCATGGGAACCAGACAGTCAAGAAGATAAACACGGTGAGCAATGAACTACTGCTCGTTCCTGCGCGTCATTTGCTGCCAAACGGAGCCTTCGGCTGCATGCCCGCCTTCGATACGCTCCAGCGCGATTTTCACCTGCATGCGAACTTCGAACTCAGGGTCGTCCGCGGCTTCCTGCAGATCCTTCAGTACAGAGTTGTCGCCAACCTCGTACAAAAAGCGCGCTGCGCGCCAACGGACCAGCTTGTTGCGGTCCTTCAGCGCCTTCGCCATAGCCGGCATGGCGGCYGGGTCGCCCAGGTCGGACAGCGTATCGCCTGCCGTCCGACGAACAGATGGGGTATCGTCCTCTAGGGCACGATACAGGAAGGGCAGTACCTCGGGTTCTTTGATATCCCCGAGGTATACCGTTGCCAGTCGCCGAATCGACGTGTTCTCGTCCTGCAGGGCATGGACGAGGAGCGGCAGCGTCTCTAGCGACGGCTGGATCTTCTGAAGCGCGGCGTAGCGCAGCTTCCAGTCACTGTGGCGCAGCTGTTCCAGCGCTGCGCCTGCGTCTACTTCTTCGGTGGCTTCCGAAGAAGAGGACACAGGCGTCTCCAGCATCGCGCTGGAGACTAGGCTCTCGACGCGGGTGTCGTCGTAAGAAGCGTCCAGCTCCTGGACGACTTCGCCCGCGATGTCCTTGAGCTCGCCGTAGCGCACGCCGAGCTCCTCGAGCTTGCGCTCCTTGATCAGGTTCGGCGATGCCGTACCTGCGCGGACCGCGGCCTGCGTGAAGCGCTCGGGCATCGCCACGCGAGCTTCTTCATTGCCTGCGCGCACTCGTACCTGGAGCGGGATGCCGCGGAACATCTGCACGAGGACTTGTGCCTCGCCGAATGCTGCTTCAGCTTGCGTCTGTTCCAGCGGCAAGCCGCTACCGCTGGTGGAGCCTTGGCCCTGTGCTTCACCGAAAATCTCGCGGGCTTTGGCCAGGATGAACTGCCAGTCCCCTTTGGAGGTACGGTCCAGTGCAATAAAATCTGCGGCGTGGAATACGCTGATCACGCCCTGAACAGCGAGCAATTGCTGAATGTTGTCTGGGGCTTCCATGCTAGTTTTCTTCATATAGGTTTTGCGCACACCAGCCGGCAGTGATTCATCCATATTCAGCTTCATGGAATTTGGGCTTGGTGTAGGTTCTATCGATACAATTTTCATTAATGACACTCCTTCCAGTCGGATGTTACATGAAAAGACCCGGACGTATGAACGTCCAGGCCTGTTTATAGGCATTTCATATTAATCTAAATCAACGAGGTTGCGATTTAAGTAGTTATCGAGCGTTTTGGTAAGATCAAACACCGTATGTGCTAAATCCACATTCTCGAAAACGTGATCGCATTGATCGCGGTAAGCCAGCTCATCTTCATAATAAGAGAGATACTTCTGAATGATCTCCTCAGAGTCTCCGCTTTCTCTCATGCGCTCTTCGAGAATACCGCGCTGAGCGTAGATGAAAACAAGAACGACGTGATCACCGTAATGCTTTTTGAGCGTCTCTGCACCGAAACGGTTTAAGATTAAATAAATGCTCCCGCTGTGTTCGAACATCTGCTCAATATCGGCACTTTTAATCCCATATAAATGTTCATTGACGGTACTAACCTCAATGAATTCACTGTTTGCCTGCGCCTGTACAAATTCAGCAGGGGAGATAAAGTGATAATCTTGACCGTCTTCCTCAGTTGCCCTCGGAGGTCTGGTGGTGTAAGAGATAACTTGCTTCATGCCCAGTGTAGAACCTGACATTTCAGCAACCGTCTTACGACCGGCTCCGTGTGGACCGGTGAATACAAAAATCATTTCCTTGTCCTTTAATGCGTACATGGAACATACCTCCTTATTTGTGAAAAGTGGGGGGTAAATCCTACGTGCGTGCAACGGTATGAAACGATTTTTGTCTAAGTAGGATCACTTTCAGCCGTACTTATATTTTACATGGTTCGGGTTGTTCGGTAAAGGTCTAGCATTGGAAACGCTTTTTTGACTAGCGTTTCCCGCCGCGTCCGCCACCACGTGGCGCGCTGCTGCGAGGTGAACCGCTTCTGTCGCTGCCGCGAGGCGCTCCAGTCCGGGGGCCAGAACCTTCGCTGCGTCCGCGCGTTTGACCGCCACGTTCGCTGCCACCCTGGTAGCCGCGTGCTGCGCCAGGACGATCACTGCGTGAAGCTGCTCCGCCGCGTGGTGCGCCTGGACGGTCACTGCGAGGAGCTGCTCCGCCACGTGCTGCTCCGAAGCTGTCGCTGCTGCGTCCAGCACCGCGCTCGGCGCTATCACTGCGGCTTTTGCCRCCGCCACGGATCGCGCGTGATGCGCTTGCTGCATCGTCGCGTCCTGTGCCAGCGTACTTGTTGTACGGCGAGTAGGATTTATCGCCGTGAGGAGCAGAGCGTTTGCGGTCTGTGCCATCACCGCGACCTGCAGGGCGTGGTGCGCGTTCGGCGGTTTCGCCGCGTCCATATGAGCTAGTGACTCGCGCTTTCGCAGCACTCATATTGTTGCCGCGTCCTGGTTCTGCGCTCACAGGCTCTTTTCTTTCGGCGCGTCCCCAAGTGTTCGGATTACGCTCCGAATTTACCTTCGCAGGGCGTTGTCCTCTTGGCGCATCGCTGCTGCGCGCACCAAATTTATCGCCGCCTCTGGATGCGGGACGTCCAGTACCGTACTGCATGCCGGATTTGTCTTCACGAGCACCAGATCTACCGCGGCTCTGTTGACCACGCGGTTCTGATGTTCTGCCGCTGCGGCCGCTGCGAGAAGCTCCGCCATTTCGACGGCCTGATCCTCGGCCTTCTTGCTCGAAGTGATCCTCAGAGCTTGAACGAACGCGGCGAACCTTAGGCTCGGATGCCCCTCTTAAGGACATCTTGATACCTTTTTCGATGAGTTCGATGGTCAGCATATCCCGCTCTGTAGCGAAAGTCACGGCAACACCCGTATCTCCAGCACGGCCGGTACGGCCGATTCGGTGGATGTAGCTTTCTGCGTCTTGCGGCACATCATAATTGAAGACATGCGTGACACCTTCGACATCTAACCCGCGTGCAGCAATATCAGTGGCGACCAATAGCTCGATACGACCATCCCGGAATCGTTTCATAACTTGCTCACGTTTGGCTTGTGACAGATCCCCATGTAGTTCGTCAGACATAAGCCCGAGTTCCTGTAAAGCTTCATTTAATGCAATAGCTCTTGCCTTGGTTCGGCAGAAAATCATCGCGAGATAAGGTTTGTATTGTTTAATAGCTGCAATCAAAGCATCCTGTTTCTGACGGTCAGTTGTCGGAACGAGAACTTGCTCGATTTCGGTTAACGTAACCTGTTTGCTTTGAATTTTAATTTCTTTTGCTTCCTTCATATAAGCTTTGGACAGGTTCATGACTTGTTCAGGCATAGTGGCGGAGAACAGAAGGGTCTGACGATAAGGAGACGTTTGTGCAATGATGTCCTTCACTTCATGAAGGAAACCCATATGCAGCATTTGATCGGCCTCATCCAATACGAGTATTTTCAATTTATAGAAATTGATAGAACCGCGGCGAAGGTGATCAAGCAATCTTCCCGGTGTTCCTACTACTATATGTATGTTCCCTTGAAGTTTTCTAAGCTGCTTTTCTACATCCTGCCCGCCGTATGCTGCAAGTACCTTTGCTCCCGTCACAGGGACAAGGTCTTTCAGCTCATTCGTAATTTGAATCGCCAACTCGCGTGTAGGCGTCAGAATCAGCGCTTGAACATCTGCACTCTCCACATCGATCGTTTCTAATATTGGAAGAACAAAGGCAAGGGTTTTACCTGTACCTGTTTGTGCTTGTGCGATAACATCCGTACCTTTTAATAAAACAGGAATAGCTTCCCTTTGAATGGGGGTCGGTTCGATAACGCCTGATGCTTGTAAGACTTCAACGAGTTTTTCTCTTATTCCTAATGAGGCAAATCCACTTGACATGGTAATTGGCCAGCTCCCTTTTTCCTACTATTGATTGGGATCTTTGGTGATAGTCCAAAGTCTCTCCTTGTTAAGACGATTCCCCCATTGTACAGGAATGCCAGACAAATGGAAACAGGGGCCGGCCTACAAGCATTAAATATCTACTTTATATAGAAGAAAATGATTTTATTTATCCGGTAACACTTGTGCAGTCCCAAAAACATTCTCCACAGTTTTGTTGAAGTCGGTCAAAAGCGGCATAAGTGAATGGCCTTTCCAGCTTTCCTGAGCATAACTGTTCATTTTATTGAGGAAATCCCGATTAGCTGAAATATAGACATCCATCACACTTGGTTGAAGCAAACGGATTTTCTCCGCCATAGCTTGTTTAAAACGATGAGACAGCAGGTCGTGGTGGACGGCAGTCTCGTAACTGTTATACCCGTTGTTTAGATCATTGGAAGGCAAATAGTCATTGTGAGGAGCATTATCATTGTAAAAGCCTTTGTTCGTTCCTTGGTTGTTTGTTTCCTTCGTAGTTCCTTTGGTTCCTGTAGCGCTGCTATCGATCATGAGGGCGACATAGGCATTTTTGTCCGTCGTCATGACGAGGGCGGTATTAACACCATTCATAGCATTGAGTTGATTTGAAAGAAACTGATTGTATTCGAGACTAGTATTATTGTGCGAAACTGGACCATGGAGCTGTTGAGTTTGGTAGGCTCTCTCGGAATCTGTCGATTTATCGACGGGAGACCCGAAATTGGTATGGTCGGGACTCTTGCCATACTCCCGTCCGCCCTCTGAGCAGCCTGATAAAGTCAGCATGAGGAATAGCATTCCAGAAATCGGAAAACCTAACTTACTGAGCATCAATAATGACCTCCCAATCTAGAGTGTAATGTTTATAGGATGGGATGTTTCTCTCCTTTTATTCGTGTTCACAAATATACGCTTTTGTGCATAAAGAGGTGGGTGTATGGAAATAACCATGAAGGGAAAATATATCGATACAGAGCGGTTTAAGAACAATTTGTGAACTCTCCTCCAGCGATTGACAAAAACTTTTCACGAATTTATAGTTAATAAAGTGAATTGACATGGGCATGGCCATCGTGGTAAAAATAATGTTTTAAAAGTGGGGTTGATACAATGAGTCGATTGAAAAAGTTATGGCGTCTGCTACCCCTTTTAGCGGTAATGACGTTCTTGCTAACCGGGTGTGGAGACCCAACTCTGTCTGCTTTGCAGCCAAAAGGTCCTGTTGCATCAGAGCAATTGTTTTTGATGAAATTAAGTCTCTTTATCATGGTTTTTGTCGTAATTGTCGTATTTGCGATTTATGTCTACGTGCTAATTCGCTTTAGGAAGCGCAAAGGCGACAACAGCATTCCGAAACAAGTGGAAGGAAGCCACGTGCTTGAGATTATCTGGACCGTTGTTCCGATTCTCTTACTGTTAGTACTTGCGGTGCCAACAGTATCTTACACATTTAAGCATTCAACGAACTACACTAAGGACAAAGCCGCCGTTCACGTCAAAGTCACTGCGCATCAATTCTGGTGGCAGTTTGAATATCCAGATCTAGGCATCGCGACAGCTCAACAACTTGTTGTGCCTAAGGATAAAATTATTGCTTTTGAACTTGTTTCCGCGGACGTTTCTCACGCATTCTGGGTACCATCCCTAGGCGGTAAAGTGGATACGAACCCTGGAATCACCAATACGCTTTACCTGCAAGCTGACGAAATCTCTACATTCCAAGGTAGATGTACGGAGCTTTGCGGAGCATCTCACGCCTTGATGAACTTCACGGTTGAGTCGAAGAGTCAAACGGATTTCGATGCATGGGTAGCGAAAATGAAAGCGCCTGTAACTGTGCCGGCAACCGCACAGAAGGGTGAAGAGCTTTTCAAAGAAAATTGTATGTCTTGTCACGCAATTACAGCTAATGGTCCTGGTGTTGCTCCGAACCTCAAAGGTTTCGCTGATCGCGATACACTTGCTGGTATTCTGGAACATACTCCTGAGAAAATGGCGCTGTGGATACATAATCCGCAAGATCAGAAACCAGGCAACAAAATGCCAGCGTTCGGTCAAGCGGCAGGCGGTAAGCTTGATGACGCACAAATTAACGATATCGTTCAGTACTTACAGACTTTGAAATAAACTTCTCAGGTAAAGGAGGTTAATACGTTGGCTCACTCTCATCCAGTAAAAAAACATACCGGTCTAATGGATTGGCTTACAACAGTCGATCATAAGAAAATCGGTATCCTGTACTTACTTGCGGGCGGGCTTTTCTTCCTCGTAGGAGGACTTGAAGCCATTCTGATTCGGATTCAGCTCGCTTATCCCGATCAACATATTTTCATCGGCGATTCATTTAACCAATTAACAACGATGCACGGAACAACGATGATTTTCTTTGCGGCGATGCCGATCATCTTCGCATTCATGAATGCCATCGTTCCTCTACAGATTGGTGCAAGGGACGTAGCGTTCCCATTCGTGAACTCACTTGGCTTCTGGCTGTTCTTCGCGGGCGGCGTCTTGATGAACACAAGTTGGTTCTTGGGTGGCGCACCAGATGCTGGTTGGACGGGGTATGCGCCATTGTCCTCGATTACCGACAGCGGTTGGGGTTGACCGTATCTTTGGCGGAGCATTCTTCGATGCAGCCAGAGGCGGTAACAACGTACTGTGGGAGCATCTGTTCTGGATTTTCGGGCACCCCGAAGTTTACATTTTGATTCTTCCTGCGTTTGGTATTATTTCTGAGATCGTATCGACGTTCTCCAAAAAACGTCTTTTCGGATACAGCTCCATGGTCTTCGCAACTGTATTAATTGGTTTCTTGGGCTTCATGGTTTGGGTTCACCATATGTTTACATCAGGCTTGGGTCCAGTTGCTAACTCGATCTTCTCGATTGCAACAATGGCCATTGCCGTTCCTACTGGTGTTAAAATCTTTAACTGGTTGTTCACCCTTTGGGGCGGGCAAATTCGTTTCACAACAGCTAATATTTTTGCAACAGCTTTCATCCCGACGTTTGTTATGGGTGGAACAACAGGGGTTATGCTTGCGATTCCTGCAGCAGACTTCCAATACCACGATACGTATTTCGTAGTTGCTCACTTTCACTATGTTATCGTTGGTGGTCTAATACTTGGGTTGTTCGCAGGTCTTTACTACTGGTGGCCAAAAATGTTTGGTCGCACGCTCAGCGAAGGACTGGGGAAATTACATTTCTGGTTGTTCTTCATCGGTTTCCATTTAACATTCTTCCCGCAGCATTTCTTGGGTCTAATGGGGATGCCGCGTCGTGTATTTACGTACCAGCCTGGGTATGATCTTGAAGTAGGTAACTTGGTTTCAACAGTGGGTGCCTTCTTCATGGGTATCGGTACACTCGTGTTCCTAATCAATATCATTGCAACTGCAAGGAAACCAGTTACGGCACCATCGGATCCTTGGGATGGTCGTACATTGGAGTGGTCGATTCCTTCACCTGCACCTGAGTATAACTTTAAACAAACTCCGCTTGTTCGCGGCTATGATGCACTTTGGAAAGAAAAAATGGCAGGTAATAAACAAATGACTCCGGCAGAACCAGTTGGTTCGATTCATATGCCGTCAGCATCCATATTACCGTTAATGATGTCCGTTGGCTTGTTCATTGCTGGTTTTGGTTTCATGTACAGAAACTACTATGTAGCAGGCGCAGGGATGGTTGTTACTTTACTAGCTATGTTCTTACGCTCCGTATACGACGATCATGGTTGGCATATTGAACCGGAAGAACTTGAAGATGACAAGGGGGTAAAGGCATGAGTACTCATCATACGGGCGCACTGCCTGCTAATCCGGAAACGGCTACCCTCGAAGGGAAAAATAAGGTTCTTGGATTCTGGTTATTCCTGGGCGCCGAAGTTGTATTGTTTGGTTGTTTATTCGCAACTTACATTGCACTTCGGAACTCTGTTCCAGACGGTCCAACAGCTGATGAAATTTTCAAACTCAAAACAGTGGGTTGGTCAACTTTCATCCTCTTAACAAGTAGTTTAACAAGCGTGTTCGCGATCATCGCGATGCACAAACAGAAGCTGGGCCAATTGTTATTCTGGCTTCTTATCACGGTATTGTTTGGTCTTTCGTTCTTGGGTCTTGAGATTTATGAGTTCGTTGAATATGTTCACGAGGGTCATAAATTTACAACAAGTGCCTTCTCAACTTCGTTCTATACGCTGGTTGGGTTCCACGGAGCGCACGTTGCATTCGGTATTTGCTGGATTACACTGTTGATTCTACAAGGACTTAAGAAAGGTCTTACCGTTGTTACAGCTCCTAAGTTCTACGTAGCAGCGTTGTACTGGCACTTTATTGACTTGGTCTGGGTATTTATCTTCACAGTCGTTTATCTGATGGGGAAGGTGGGTCACTAAGATGAGCAGCAATTCTCATGATACACACGCACCWAGCAAACGAGTTAAACACGAATCTCCATTGAACCACTATTTGTCTTACATTATTTCGATCTTGCTGACAATGCTTGCATTTGCAGTCGTACTCTACGGAGACCTGGATCGTTCGTTTATTCTGATCTTCATCGTCACTTTGGGTCTTGTGCAAGCGATTATCCAGTTGTTCTTCTGGATGCATGCCAAAGAAAGAGGTCACTTATTCCCGTTGATCTTTATAGGGGGAGGAGCTTTCGTAGCTCTGACTTGCATTATTATGGCCGTATATTGGGTTTGGTGGTAAAACCACTGGGAGAGGCAACTTTGTCTAGGCAAAGTGCCTCCTCTTTTTTTAGCATGAAGGTTAGCATGAAGTTGAAAGGAGAAAGAGATCAGCTATGAGCCAAATTGGTGGATTTTTCGAGTTGTGGAATCCGGTATTACTGTTGGTGATCGTTGTTGTCGGATATATATATCGTCGCTTTGTCGCTAAGGGGAAAGGGAATTCCGCGGATATTGAGCCAGTTTCGGTTTCACAGCAGCTCTCTTTCTATGTTGGGCTTGCTCTCTTCTATATTGGCCAAGGGAGTCCGATTAATTATATCGGGCATCACTACTTGTTCAGCATGCATATGCTGCAGCAAACTATCTTGTATTTAATTGTACCTATCTGTATATGGCTGGGTACACCAGCGTGGATGATGCGTTCGATTATGAAAATTACTGTGATTCGCGGTATATTCTCATTTTTCACACGTCCGTTGATTGCACTATTCCTATTTAACATGCTCTTCTCCATATATCATATGCCTTTGGTTATGGATTACTTGATGATAAATGATCTATCGCTTTTCGGTTACCACACGGTGCTGTTATTCACTGCTTTCATGATGTGGTTCCCTGTTTTTTGTCCACTGCCTGAGATGAATCGCTTGAATGATTTGAAGAAGATGGCTTACATCTTTGGTAATGGCATTCTGCTGACACCGGCCTGTGCGCTCATTATTTTCGCAGATACGATTATTTATGACATGTACGCGAATGTAACCGTACCCTTCGCCCACTTATCACCTCTTGATGATCAGCAATTGGGTGGCGTTCTAATGAAGATTATCCAGGAAGTTGTGTATGGAGCAACACTTGCGTATATTTTCTTCCGGTGGTATCGCAGAGAGCGGAAAGAAGATGACGATATGGATCTTATAGAGGCACAAGAGGGTCTGAATAATCAGGGCGGTAATTGGAATCGCGCATAGGGGAAAGGATTTAGGGAGATGCACATTTTACCAACGATTTCTACGATGTTTATCGTAATCAGTGCCATTTTTGTCGGTTTCGGCTGGTACCATATTGTGAAAGGGAACCGGGAAACCCRTCAAAAGCTGATGGTTCTTGGAGCCATTTTCGCACTAGCGTTTTTTATCATATACATGTCGCGTACATTGTTTGAGGGTAACACATCATTTGGTGGACCTGAGAGCTTGAAGCTGCCGTATCATTTATTCTTGTTTTTCCATATTGCCTTGGCTACGGTTGGCGGTGTTCTTGGATTAATAACACTTTGGTTTGCCTACAAAAACAAATTTCTCAAGCATAAGAAAATTGGCCGCGTGGCGGCAATTGTATGGCTTTTAACTGCACCAACGGGTGTTTTGGTTTATGTCTTGCTCTATTTGATGTATCCGGGCGGGACGACGAAACCGGTTATTGATGCGATTTTTGGATTGTAAATAGAGTTCATATTTTTGAAGCTGTCCTGCTTTCTGGCATCTAGCCAGTGGCTGAGCAGCTTTTTTGACGTCTGCATCTTCGCCTCTTTGTATTGTTACATATGGTACAATTAGGTTACTAGTGCATTTTAGGGAAATTGTTTGTATGAATCTTGTGCTGGAAGATAAGAAGTTTTTTTGGGAGGGTAACCGTACATGTTTTTAAAGAGTGTGACCATTCAAAAGGATAAAATAATTAATTTCACAGGCTATCCTTTTTCTCTGCCATTAATAAAGAAAATGAACACTTTAGATATTACAAGTAACGTTACATTTTTTGTAGGTGAAAATGGTTCGGGGAAGTCGACACTGCTTGAGGCAATCGCCTATCAATGCGGATTCAATACAGCAGGTGGTGGAAGGAATAATACCTATTATGTGGAATCTTCTGAAGCTGCGCTGGGGAATCATGTGAGATTATCCTGGTTTCCTAAGATAACAACCGGATTTTTTATGAGAGCGGAATCTTTTTATGAATTTGCTACACACATTGATCAAATTGGTGGCTACGAATCTTATGGCGGTCGCTCCCTTCATAGTCAATCTCATGGAGAATCATTTCTTAGTCTGTTTAAGCACAGATTTAAAGACAAGGGGATATATTTATTAGACGAACCCGAAGCAGCATTATCACCAGCAAGACAGCTAGCGTTGCTTCAGATTATTAAGGATCTATCTGGATTTTCACAATTTATTATTGCAACTCATTCTCCGATTTTGATGGGTTATCCAGATGCTCAAATCATAAACTTCGATAGTAACCCTATCACACAAATTTCGTATGAGGACACATCTCATTACCACTGGTCATTAGGAGATGTGCTGTAGATGCTTGCTCCTGGAGCCATTAGTTCTAAATCTTTTCCTGAACTTGAATAGAATGTTCTTTCATTTCTGCTGTTTATTGCTCCCACGGCTATAACTTCTTTATAAGCAGCTGGATAAGTGATAGTATCGCCTTCGTTGAATCCGATGTTTCCAGCAGCAGATATCAAAAGTACACCCTTTCTATAGGCTTCTTTTACAGCTTTTTTAAGGGTTTTACTGTCTGTTGTTGTTGTAAGGCTCAGGTTAACGATATTCATATTGCTTTTTATCGACCAGTCAATTCCTGACACTACGTCGCTTACATATCCATCCCCTTTTGAATCCAACACCTTGATAGCAAATAATTGCGAATCAGGTGCTGCGCCCACGACACCTATAGAATTATTTTTCGCACCGATAATGCCTGCTACCGCAGTCCCGTGCCCAAAATCGTCCATATAATCTGGACTTCCTTTAACGAAACTTATCCCGCCAGTCACGTACAAATCATCATGTGTATAATCAACTCCTGAATCGATTATACCAATCTTGATATTTTTTCCTGTAAAACCTTTCTTTTGGACTTCTAGGGCATTCACTTTTTCAATCCCCCAAGGGACTATTTGTGTTGATGTTGACTCGCTAGGGATAAGGGGTTGGGATGTCACTTTGGACATAAGATGAGGTTCAGGCAAAGAGTTCACATCTGATACAACATTGATTTTGAGATCAGGTTCAATAAACTCAACTTGAGAAGAAGAATTTTTTAATTTTAGAACGTTACTTTCTGAAATTTCCACCACAACGGCAGGTATATTTTGATACTCTTGCAGTATTTTCCCCTCAAATTTAGAGACCAGATGGTAATCTATGGAGGTTTTGAATGATATTAAATACCGCACTATAGGTTCATGAGTTAATGTTGAGGATTGAGCTAATGCATCTGACGCCATACTCCAGAGTAGTATGCAGGGGAACACTATACGACAAATTTTTATTATAATTATTAACACCCATTCTGATTGAATATTAATACTAAGCACTATGTTGTAACTTTAGAGAGTAGATAATCACAAACGTGAACTTGCATCCCCTGATCTTTCATTGCTTTTATAAGAGATAGAGGCAAACTGTCATCTGTGGTTGGCCAGATTTTTATAATTGAATTCATTACATCATCATATTGAATAGGCTGGTCACTAAATAAATAGTCAGTGGAATAGCTCTCAGTCTCTTTAAGACGAGTAGGCAAAGCATTACAAGCTAATTTTTCGGATAATGCCATAAACAGCCTATTGATTTGGGCTTGTTGATCAGGTGTAATTCCATAAGACAATATCAAATCATAGAAAGGAAAGTCACCATTAGATGCTTTACAAACCGATAAGCGTAAAACTCTATCTGTTAATAATTCAAGTTTGCTTTGTATCTCTCGAAGTTGACCATTTTGTTTTATTACGAGTTCTTCTAGTTCTTTTACTCTACGTTCCATTAGTTTAGCAACCTTTCACCTATCATTATAACAACAGCCAATCAACTGTGGTGGCAATAGCCTCAGCAATACCTACACCGTATTTATCAGGTACACCTGCCAGGCGAAGACCATCAAGGATGATGCCTCTAATCGTAGCTGTAGTATAGTCGGTCAATTCATTGATTTTACCAATTGCATTGTCGATACCGTTGGCAATTTTACTAGAGTTGTTGGAGAGGTACTTAGCAGTATCTGCGTCGAGCCATTTAACTAAAATATGTTTTTTGGAAAAATATTCCACATCTATTAAACTAGCATAAAATTATTTCGTTAATAAGGTACAAAAGACCTATTATGGATATTTATAACAAAAAAGAAATATAAATTATTTTCAGTTTTAATTTATTAGTTTTATTTATATTTGCATCTTAATAACTTTTCTACTAATCTTTTGGCGTATAAGTTAGAAGCAATAAACTAAAAATCAGTATTCTTGATTTGTTGGATACTGGCTTTGGATTTCCTTTATTTAACTATTGTAAGATGGTCTTATAGGCAGATTGGCAAGCAACTTATTTAAGAAAGGGAGGTTTAATCCATGACATACCCGCTAACGATAGAAAACGTTTCAAAGCAATATGGTGAGAAAACAGCTGTGAACGCTATCAATCTTCGTGTGCAGGAGGGAGAAATTTATGGACTGCTAGGTGCTAATGGTGCTGGGAAAACGACCACGATGCGAATGGTATTAGGCCTTATATATCCCGATCAAGGGGAAATCTTATGGAAAGGGCAGGGCTATCGTGAAGAGTTAAAGAGGCTTATGGGCTACTTGCCGGAAGAGCGTGGTTTATATCCCAAAATTAAAGTAAGCGAACAAATCATATATTTAGCGGAACTGCGCGGCTTATCCCGTAAGCAGGCAGAGACAGAGCTGAAAGCTTGGCTTGAGCGGTTCGATGTTCCAGAGTACTACAATAAGAAGGTTGAGGAGCTGTCCAAAGGGAATCAGCAGAAAATACAATTTATTGCTGCTGTCATTCATAATCCTGATATTTTGATCCTGGATGAGGCCTTTAGCGGACTTGACCCTGTGAATGTGGAGCTGTTGAAGAAGACAGTGAAAAGCTTGCGCGAAGAGGGAAAAACGATCCTGTTCTCGAGCCATCGCATGGAACATGTGGAGGAGCTCTGTGAACATATTTGCATCTTGCATCGTTCGAATACGATACTGCAGGGGAGCTTGAAGGAGATTAAGTCAGCATTTCCAAAGGAGAAAATCATCTTACAAACCGAGCGACCGGTTAATGGCTTGGAACAGCTTCAAGGCGTTACGGCTGTGGAAAAGCAGCAGAATGGCTATCAAATTCGGATAGATTCAACTGCCGACGCGCAGCGAATTTTGCACCACGCGATAGAGCAGTCTGCTGTACATAGGTTTCAAATCATGGAGCCTACACTGAATGAAATTTTTATTCAAAAGGTGGGAAAAGCGCATGAATAGGACCTGGACAGTAATAAAGTTTACGTATTTAACCCGTTTCCGCTCCAAATCCTTTCGTGTAATGAGTCTGATTCTAATTGTACTCTTATCAGTGCTCATTCATCTACCAACAATAATGGAAAAACTAGCTTCGCATGAAGCGACGAAAATAGGTGTGTTCCCGGGGAAACAAGGGGAGGTTGCAGAGAAGCTGGCCGCTTTTTATAATACTCAGCAGAATCCGGACATCGTCATTGTACCTCTACAAGACGCAGGTAGTGCTGCTGCGAATGAGGCACTCGCTAAGAAGCAAATAGCGGATAAAACGATAAAAGGTTATCTCGAGTTTACTGATACAGCGGTAGCTGGATTCCCCAGAACGGTTTATAAATCCGAGGGAACGATGGAATTTTCGCTCAAAAATAAGCTGCAGACAGCGCTTCAGCTGGTCAAAACAGACGTGGACCTGCAAGGAGCTGGAATTGCCCCTGAGCAAAAAGCCAATATGCAAGCCCCTGTCTCTTTGGAAACTGTGCAGATTCTTATGAACAATGAAGGGGCTGCAGGCAAAACGGAGTCGCAAATGGTTATGTCCTATGCCCTCGTGTATGTCATGCTGTTCATGTTGTATATGGGAGTCATAGGCTTCGGCAACATGGTGGCCATGGAAATTACAGCGGAGAAGAGTTCGCGGGTAATGGAACTGCTCATCACGAGTGTGTCACCACTTAAGCAGATGTTCGGCAAAATCGTTGGTATTTGCTTGTTGGCATTAACGCAGATAGCCCTCTCCATCACTGTCGGTGTTGTAAACTTAAGCTTATCCAGCAGTAGTCAGCTGGTCTCACAGCTTAATCTGAAGTGGGATGACTTGCAGATTTCACTCATTGTCTATTTCTTGATCTTCTATCTCTTAGGATTCTTCATTTACGCGACTGTGTTCGCGGCTGTTGGCTCGCTGGTAAGCCGAACGGAAGATGTCGGGCAGGCGATTATGCCAGTGACAATGCTGGTCGTAGCGGCGTTTATGATCGCGATCTTCGGGTTAAATAATCCTAATGCTGGCTTTGTTGTCACCATGTCATTCGTGCCGTTTTTTTCACCACTGATTATGTTCCTGCGAATTGGAATGAGCTCACCAGCGATATGGGAGATTGGCCTCTCGATCGCCATCCAATTGGTCTCTATCGGCGCTATGGCTTGGGTGGCAGCTAAAATCTACCGTACGGGCGTGCTCATGTATGGTAAGAGACCTACATGGCGGGAGCTTCGCAAGGCTATGCGGGCCTATAAGGTATAACTCTGATTTTATTTATTTACYAAGTGGAGTGCTGCTGGGTTGTGCATATTGAATATTACCTTCGGTAACAGCTTTATTAACAGCTGCGAGGTTTTCATCTCCAGGTTGGGCAGGTTTCTGTGCCTAACTATGAATGATATAAATTATACATGTATTAGATATAACTACACAATAAATGGAAAATAACTACTCTTACAC
>NZ_JBFTQB010000298.1:0-6686 GCF_056398785.1 Paenibacillus sp. 01T422
GCCCACACGAGCGATGAGTGGATTTATGTTGACCTTGGCAGCGAGCATAACATCKGCCGTATTCGCCTGAACTGGGAAAATGCCGCAGGCCGCATCTACGATCTGCAAGTTTCGGACGATGCTCAGAACTGGACAACGATTTACCGTGAAATCAATGGCCAAGACGGCTGGATGGATACGCAGGTTTATGCCAGTGGACGTTACGTTCGTATGAAGGGAATCTCCCGCACGACGAGCTACGGCTACTCGTTGTTCAATTTCAGCGTGTACGATTATGTTGAAGGCGATCCGAAACCGGCTTATACGATCCCTCCACTTCCTACTGCAACGACAGTTAATGTGGGTAAAGGCAGCTATTTGAGCAGCGATATTAACATGCCACAGCCCCGTCCACCTGTTAATAAAACAGATGATGTGAAGGGTCCAATTCCTTCAAATGACTGGTGGCAGTCCGTTCTTATTAAAAACTTGAGTGACAGCCTTATCACGCTTCCGCTCAAATCCAAATATACGACGATGGGTCTCGGTATCCTGAACCCGGGTGCGGGTTGGGTGAATGACACAGGCAACTCCCAGGCAGCAGACGGAGCACCTGACTTCTACTTGAACGCAGGCAACATCTCACCRTCGCACATCAAGAACAAAGTAGCCGGCTATGGCGACTGGTCCGCAACAGTTCAGCTGAGCGACAACGACACGGATAAAATGAAAACAACTTTCGTCAAAGGCTCGCCGTACCTGTATTCGGAATTCAGTGATCCAACGACTCCGGAGTTGAACTTCCCGGTTTCCACGAGCTTCTATGACGACAACGGCAATCCGGTTCTCTTGGCAGAAGGCGCAACTTTGACGGCAGATCACATCGGCTTTACCGTCAATAACGTAGATGGCTCGCCGCAATCGAAACCCGTGACTCGCCACTACGGCTTGTTCGCACCGCAAGGCTCTGTTTTCATGAAAGTCGGCAACAAAATCAAAGTTCGACTCGGCAGCGGACAAAACTACATGTCCCTAGCCTCCATGCCGGCTGCAAGTGATTTGAACTTTTTTTATAAACACGGCTATGCCTTCATTAAAAATACGACTGTAACTCCGGGCTATGACGAAAACACTTCGGAAGTCACGACCCGCTTCGATGTCGAGATCGATCAGAAGCGCGCGGACATGGAGCCAACGACGTTGATGGCACTGCTCCCACATCAATGGAAGCAAACGTCCTCTCCGCTGACTTCGCTTGCTTATGAGTCCATTCGTGGCACATTGAAGCTTCATGAGGGCAACTCGTTTACGACGGTTGACCGTTTTAACGGTATCGTCCCTCAATTTACAGAACCCGGAGATCCGACTTACTCACGTGAAACCCTGCTTAAGCAATTAAGCTATCTGGACGAATCTACATCGAAGAACATCATGTCAGGCGATGCTTATTGGCAAGGCAAAGTCCTTCATCCGCTGGCAATGGGCGTCTTGATTGCCGATCAAATCGGGGACCAAGCGTACAAAAATGTGTTCTTGGAGCGACTCAGAACGATCTTGACGGACTGGTACACTTACACCAAGGGAGAGCCGGACTACTTCATGTACTACGACCCAACTTGGGGTACTATGTATTACAAGAACAGCGAATTCGGCGCTAACACTGGCCTGACAGACCACCATTTCACTTATGGTTATTACGTCTTCGCTTCCGCCGTACTTGCCACTTACGATCAAGATTTCAAAAACAATTACGGCGAGATGGTCGAGAACCTCATCAGAGACTACGCGAACCCATCGAAGAACGATCCGCAATATCCGTTCCTGCGCAACTTCGATCCGTACGAAGGTCATTCATGGGCTGGCGGTTACGGGGATAACAACAACGGGAACAATCAGGAAGCAGCGGGCGAGTCATTGTTTGGCTGGGTCGGCGAATACATGTGGAGCCTGATGTCCGGCGATAAGAACTTCCGTGATATCTCTATCTACGGCTTCACGACAGAACTGAAAGCTGTAGAACAATACTGGTTCAACTATGACAATGACAACTGGCTGCCTGGATTTGCTCACAAATCCGTTGGTCAAGTGTACGGCAGCGCGTATAACTTCGGTACGTTCTTCAGCGGCGATCCTGTCAACGTTTACGGCATTCACTGGTTGCCAACAGGCGAGTACCTGACAAGCTACGGGTTCGATCCTGCAAAAGCTGCAGACCTGTATAATGGTCTCGTCAAGGATAACAAAGGCCCAGAAAACGCATGGCAGCACATCGTTTGGCCAATTGAAGCCTTAAGCGAGCCGCAAACAGTGCTTAATAAATTTACGACTGAGAATACGCAAAAGAACGAAATCTTCAATACTTACTGGTTTGTTCACAGCATGGCAACTCTCGGAACGCGCACCAAAGACATCTGGGCAAGCGGCTGGTCCGGAGCTACCGTCTACAAGAAAGATGCGGCTTACTCCGCGATGATCTGGAATCCGAAGAACGAAGCGGTTACGGTGACATTCCATAATGCAGCTGGCGCAACAGGATCTGCAAAGGTTGGGCCGAAATCACTTGTGAAAGTAGATCCGACGAAAGTAACCGATTTGGATGGCAATAAACCTCCGCAACTTGCGGCAGATACGACGGAAAACGTAATTGGGCAACCAATTGACATTACTTTTGCCGACCATCTGAAATGGCGCGAGTCCATCAGCTCAGTTCTCGTTAATGGTGCAGCCATGAATGCCACGCAGTATAGCGTCCAAGGCGGCAAAATCACCCTGAACAGCGCTATGTTCCCCGTGGAAGGCAGCTACACGATCACTGTTCAATCGGCTGGATACCCGGATACGAGCGCACAGCAAGTCGTCATCACGAACTCGACGGTAAATCTTGCGCTGAATAAGCCGACTTTCACGTCGGATAAAGCGAAAAGCCCAGGCTCCTACGCAGTTGACGGCAAGCTGGATACACGCTTTGAATCGGATTTCAGCGATCCGCAGTTTATCGGTGTCAACCTGAGCTCGGAGTATAAAATTAGTCATATTCGCTTGAACTGGGAGAATGCAGCTGGTAAAAGCTACACCGTTCAAACTTCGGTAGACGGTGAAACTTGGCAAACGGTGTACACAACCACACGTGGTCATGAAGGCATCGACGACATCAAATTCCCAGCCGTGAATGCCAGATACGTCAAAGTAGAAGGCACAGAACGAACGACAAACTATGGTTATTCCTTATGGGAAATGGAAGTGTTCGGTACGCCTGCAGGCGATCTTGACGCTCCGAAATTGACTGCGGACACGACAATGAACCGCGTTGGCCAGCCGATCGACA
Source organism: Paenibacillus sp. 01T422 (assembly GCF_056398785.1). NCBI lineage: Bacteria > Bacillati > Bacillota > Bacilli > Caryophanales > Paenibacillaceae > Paenibacillus > Paenibacillus sp. 01T422. The sequence continues at coordinate 3,305 of NZ_JBFTQB010000298.1, forward strand.
TCGGCTTTGATGACTTCGCGGATTGGAGAAACGCTGTCACTGGTGTGAAAGTAAATGGCGTGGCGGCATCTGCTGCACAATACGTCGTATCACCAGGTAGAATCACACTGAATGGCGCCTTGTTCCCTGAAGCTGGCAGCTATGAGATTTCCGTTGAAGCTAAAGGCTTTGCGAGTTCAGCTGTTCAGCAAGCAATCGTTACGAACTCGAACGTCAACCTTGCTTTGCGCAAGCCGACGCTCACATCTGCGAATCCGAAGCAATCTGGCAAAAATGCCGTTGACGGAAACATCGCAACGAGATGGGAATCCGACTTCAGCGACCCGCAGTACCTAACGGTCGACCTCGGCGCGGATAACACCATTTCCCGTGTGCTTCTGAACTGGGAGAATGCAGCCGGCAAGAGCTACACAGTTGAAGTCTCTTCAGACGGTAAAGACTGGAAAACGGTTTATGCGACAACAACAGGTAAACCAGGCATTAACGATATCGGATTCTTGCCCACCCATGCAAGATACGTGAAAGTTAATGGCACTGAGCGGACGACAGCCTATGGCTTCTCGCTTTTGGAATTTGAAGTATACGGCAATGCTTCCAGCTTGCCGAGCGCGCCGGAACTGTCCGCAGATACGACGGACGCGAAAGTCGGTCAACCGATCGACATCACCTTCGACGATGATGCAACATGGAGAGGCACGATCGAAGCTGTCAAAGTTGACGATACAGCAGTGAGCTCCAACCAATTCAAATTGGGCGCAGGTAAAATCACTTTAGACGCTTCGCTTTTCAAAGATGCGAAAACATACCGAATCTCGGTGCAAGCAGCAGGTTACACGGAAGCATCCGTTCAGCAAACAATCGCAGCGAAAGAAATTCCAGGTAATCCGAATACGGATCCAGATACGAATCCAGGACATGATCCAGGAACTGATCCAGGGCATGATCCAAATACGAACCCGAATCCGCTAAATCTCGCTTACGGTAGACCGACAGCTTCCTCACCGGACTACCATCGTTCTAGCGCTGATGCCGTCGACGGGCGTTTCGATCGCCGATGGGAGTCTGCTTTTGAAGACAACCAATGGATGAGCGTTGATCTCGGAGCACCCAAAACGATTAATCATGTTGTTCTGACATGGGAAAATGCCTTCGGCAAAGCTTATACCATCGATGTCTCCTTGGATGGACAAACATGGACAACGGTATACGCTACTGAGAATGGCAACGGCGACATTGACGATCTTACATTTGCTCCAGTGAGTGTAAGATATGTGAAGATGAATGGAATCAAACGAGGAACACCATACGGCTTCTCCTTATGGGAATTCGAAGTCTATGCTGGTAATCAAGCTCCGCTTGCAGGACCTGCATTGACGGCGGATGCGGCGGATAACATTCTTGGTCAAGCGATCGACGTCACGTTTGCCGACAATACCGCTTGGAGAAACGCTATCAACGCAGTTGAATTGAACGGTGTTACCCTTCGTGCAGACCAATACAAGGTATCAGCAGGCACGATTACACTTAGCGCTGCTTTATTCACAGAAGCTCGACCTTACGAAGTGAAGGTGCATGCAACTGGCTATGACGACGTTACGCTTGTTCAAGCCATTATACCTGCAACTAATCTTGCGCTTTTCAAACAAGTCACCACTTCCGACCAACCGCTTCAAAGCGCCATGCTGGCCGTGGATGGYAATAAGAGCACACGCTGGGAGTCAGCGTTCAGTGATCCACAATGGATCTGCGTTGATCTTGGTCAATCCTTCAAGATCGGGCGCGTCCTTCTGAACTGGGAGAATGCTTCAGCGAAAGCTTACACCGTTGAAGTGTCCACGAACGGCGAGAACTGGACGACAGTTTCCTCGGTAACATACGGAGACGGCGGTAAAGACAACATCCTCTTCACCCCTGTTGACGCTCGTTACGTTAAAGTTGCTGGCACACAACGCAACACGCAATACGGTTACTCCTTGTTTGAACTAGAAGTATACGAATAATTAGAAAGGACCGTCAGGCGTAATCGCCTGGCGGTCCCTTTTTGGTTGGACATACTGTATTCGTGCCCCATTCCATGGGAACTGGAGTCCTCTATTCGGAGAAAAACGAGCTATTTCCACTTTGAGCGGAACTACAAGCACTTATTTGGCCTCCAAGGTGCGTATTTCAGGTGAAAATCAACGAAATAACGAACCACAGTTCCCCTTAGACTTGGAAATCATGCATTTCCAACGAAATAAAGGCCTGTAGTTCCCCACTGCCAGACTTACCTCTCACTCTGCTCATCGCTGCTGGTGACGATCAGATTACGGACCGTTTCCCGCAAGCTCTCGCGCATATCGTGCGGCGTCCCTTCATCGGTCACTAACGTCTGAATCCGATTAAGCTCCATGCCAAACAGGAAGCCACTACGATTGGCTTTGGACGAATCCGCCATGAGAATGAGGTGATTACTCTGCTCAACCATCATCTGAGCAATTTGCAGAGGCTCCCACTTTGAATAGTAAATGCCTTGTGTACCGAACCCCATGCAGGAAAACAGCGCTTTGTCGAAGCGATATTGACGGAGCTCGCAGTGCAGCTTATAGCCAAATGTCATACCATCTTCCCCGACCTCGCCGCCGACCATATAGACATTCAGCTTCCCCTTTTTTTGAACCAAATTCAAGGCAACCATCGCCGAGTTGGTCACAATTGTCAGGTTCTTATCACCTGGAATCAAGCGCGATAGCACAAGTCCAGTCGTATTGCCATCTACAAAAACACTATCGCCCTCTTCCAATAAGAGCACCGCTTCGCGGGCAATAGCCTCCTTACGCTCCAGATTCAGCTGCATGCGATCATAATAAGGCATATCCCAGGTTGTCTGCTCTCTTTTAACAGCACCGCCATACGTTCTCCGAACAATGCCTTTCTCGTCCAAAATACGTAAATCCCGGCGGATTGTTTCCACCGAGACACCATAGGTCAGCATTAATTCATCGACAGAAACGCTGCCGGCACGCCGCACTTCCATGATAATTTCATTTCTCCGACGGACTGAATTCAAAGGTATATCCTCCCCTGCTGCTAGTAAAACAAGGCTTCCCCATAAGCCTTAACTGCGCTTACGTAGGAAGCCTGTCACCTATTTGTTCCTGAGCTTGTATTCGTTCCTGATCTTTGTCCCCGAGCTTACTTGAATTCTTTGAGCGCTTTCGTTGAGTCAGCCTGCGCCTTCTTCAGCGCATCAGCCGGAGATAATTTACCAGCAGTCAATGCTTGCAAAGCCTCTCCAACCGCAGTATCCATCTTGCTGCGCGCAGCGCTGGATACATCGATTCGCGCATAAGGGAACACTTCATCGAATGCCTGCTTCTTCTGCGGGTTATCTGTATAGTTC
>NZ_JBFTQB010000299.1:0-6685 GCF_056398785.1 Paenibacillus sp. 01T422
TTGTCAGTGACCACAACGCTAATCTTCGATTGGTCAATTAGTTTCCTCGCGAATTGCCCGCGATCTTCATCGAAAGCCGTGATCCCTTTGTCCAACATAATGCCGTCAATCGAAATAAAAGCTTTATCCACATAAAAGTTCTCAATCATTTTCTCAGCCATAGAACCAACGACACGAGACTGCAATGAACTTACTTTCCCTCCGATAAAGAAAATATCTCCAGAAAGGAGTTCCTTGTTCTTGTAATCGATAAGCAGGTACAAGGCAGGAACTGAATTAGTAAGCACTGTTATATTCTTTTTATTTAGCAAATAATCAATAATGTGCAGCGTTGTTGAGCCATCATCAATGAAAATGACTTCATTATCTTCCACTAATGTAGCCGCTGAACGACCGATTATTCGTTTTTCTTCCGCATGCAAAACTTCTCTCTTTAGGTGGGATGGTTCCTCACGGGAGATATTGATTTTGACGGCACCGCCGTATACCCGCTTCAACTTGTTTTCTTCTTCCAATTCCTCGAGATATCTGCGAATCGTTTCAGAAGAAACGTTCAGATTATCAACCAAGTCCGTCGTTTTTACTTTACCCTCAAGGTTAAGAAGGTTTAGTATATAGTCTTTGCGTTCTTCCCCAATTAATGACATGGTTCCCTTCCTCCTGGATAACTATGATTGTCCTTACTCATTATATGGCTTTACGAATCGTTTGCCTAYCTGTATTTAAAAAAATAACAGGAAGGGTAAGCGGTAACCCCAATTCACCCTTATCGCTTCTCATATCGATCAATGGCTAGCTTTTGGATCGCTATCGCACGATCTATTTTGGAGGATTTAATTTTACTCACATAACTATCAAAAGCTTCCACAGACTCTACCCCAAGTATAATTTTCAAAGACATCTCATCAACCAGCGTCGTGACATCGTTCATAATGGAGGAAAGTTCTGCGCTTTCCAGCTCCGTTTTCGGAATTTGCGGCATCATATGTTGATCAACATTCGTATCCGACCAATCCAGAATCGCCGTTCTTTGCTGTGGTAACGTATAGTATTGCTCCATATACCGGATATCTTGAACAAAAGGACCAAAATAGCTGGCCCGCGTATACATCGCTAACGCTTGAGACGGAGCCAGTTTATCCCCGTTGCGCAATACAAAATCAGAATACGTCGGATACTCGTCCTTCATGGTGTAGCTCGTTCCCTCGATACCGAAGTTGAACAGCATATGTCCTTCCTCGCTGTATCCGTAATCAAGCAGCTTGGCCGCTTCTTCTGCATGTTTGCTTTTACTCGAAATCGCCACGCCACCTGTTCCTACATACGCWTAACTGCGCTGACCGAATTCCGGTTTGTCGCCTTTTTTCAAAACTGGGTATGGCGCGGCGGCAAACATGACGCCTTTTTCCTTCTCTTGCACGATGGGCTGCCATTTGCCGATCCCTGCGCCGGCATTCCACACCGTTGCACCGCTTCGTCCGCTAATCATATTCGAATCCATCGTTTTGGTATCCACGGTAGCTATATTTTTATCCAATAGCCCTTCTGCATACCATTTGTGAAACGTTCCCAGAAATTGTTTGTACCCTTGTTCCATCGCGCCAAATTTTACTTGACCCTTATCAAGGTAGAAACCTTTCTTGACCCCAAAAGCGCCAACGAAGGCACCGCCTTCAATGCCGAATAACGGATTCGGAACACCTAGGAAAGTTAGGGGAGCCTCGACACCTTTCTTCTCTTTAAAAGCCTTCAAAACCGTGTACCACTCGTCGATGGTCGTTGGGGTCTGTAGGCCTAACTCATCAAGCCAATCCTTGCGGATAATTGGCCCCTGGAACGTGCGCAGCAATTCATCCCCGCGAATGAACGGAAATACATAATAGCTGCCATTATCGGTTTTGACCTGTTTGTCTACATCCGGATGCTCCGCTAAATATTTTTTGAGATGTGGCGCATAGTTGTCAATAAGCTCGTTCAATCTCAAAATATATCCGTCGCTGATCGCCTTTTCGGGGCCACCGGGATGGCTATCCCATTCATATTCCATCATATCGGGCAAATCCCCGGACGCCAGAAGCACATTCATCGCTTCTTTGGCCTGATTGGCTGGTGGTTGGATGAATTTGAGCCGGACTCCCGTTCTCTTTTGCCATTCTTGGAAAAATGGAATATCCTGCGTGTTCGGCTTTACGCTCGCGGCGTTGCCGTTAAGCTCCGCCCAATAAGTCAATGTTGTTGTCGCTGCATTGAGATGCCCTTCTCCCGAAGCTGCTTCTTCTTGCGACACTGCCTTCCCTGGCGACGCAGAGGGAAACACAGCTGAACAGGCGGTTAGTGCAAGCGCGCTGATCGCCATGCTCAGGAAGAGTATTTTTTTACGCATTCTCATCTAGTCATCCTCCATCAACTGGGATCTAACCAAGCAGATCAGTGCATCTCTTTGTATTTCCCAGGCGTGATCCCCTCATATTTTTTGAAAACACGAATGAAAGTCGCCACTTCATTGTAGCCGACGCTCTTGGCAATCTCGGAGATCGAGTCCTGCTTGTAGCCAATCATTCGCTTGGCCTGTTGAATCCGGAATTTCGTAATATAATCAAGCAACCCTTCACCAGTCCCATCCTTGAACAACTTCGATACATAGCTCCCCTTGAGCTCGAATCGCTCGCCGATCGTATTGACGTTGAGGTTCGCATCCTGGTAATGATCTTCAATATAGCGGGTTACATTCGCGATTAGCTCACGAAGCGTCTCAGCGCGTTCTTTGCTTGAGTGCGATTCCATTTTGGCGGCAGCATGCGCACACACTTCTTTGAGCAAAGCAAGCAGCTCCTGCTGCATTTCGAGGATCGTGTCGCATGCGATGATGGAATCCATCCATAGCGGATTATCGCCAAGCAAACGACTATCGCCGTCCCCAAGCTCATTAATCGCTTTCACCATCGTACCCACAAGATTGAAAATTAAACATCTAGCCAGTGTCAGCGACACCAGCGGCTTATTGAAATTCCGCTCCATGATCTCGCTCATGCTCGCAGACGCTGACTCATAATCGCCAATTTTGATCAAATTGATAATTTGCTGTTCCACTTGCAGAGGATAATAATAACCTAGTTGAAGCTTATCCGCTGAATCGATTCGGATTTCATCATACGTAATGATCTCCCTTTTCCCTCGAACCATTTTGTATTCCATCGCATCCAGCGCTTCACGATAAGCCTGCGCCACTCCGAAAAGAGACGAATGAATGCCACCGATCGAAATGGTGAGATCCATGTGAAACCGCAGCAGAAATCGCTGAGCCTCAGAGGCAATCCAGCTCAGATCTTCCTTCAGCTCAGCTGCCTCATTATCAGCAAAATTGACCAAACATACCATCATATCATCCACTTCCGCGACATATCCGGCATGATGGCGGTGTCCGACAAGCTCTTCCACCACGTTGGTAATGATGAACTGAATCAGCTTCCGCCTTTCATTCAGATCCATGCACAGCAAATTGGACGAAAGCTTGTCATTATTTTCAACAGCGAATAAAATGACCGAGAATTCATTGGATACTAGTTCCATATCAAAGGATTTAAACGCTTCCTCATACGAAATGAGGGTATCAATCTTCCCTTTCAGAAGCCGGTTCAGCATATTGGAACGCAGGACATATTGATGTGACTGCAATTGCAGCTCAATTTGATCCTTCTCACTGCGGGTATCTGAGATGACGCGTTGGATGAAGCTTAGCTCATTACCGTCCGCCCGCTCCTCAGTGGAATGCTTGTCCGAGAGAGACTGCACAAGCCGTTGGATCGGCGAATAGTTGCGGCGCATGAAAAACCAGGTTAACACACCTGCTCCAATGAGCGAAATGAGAATGCTGACATAAGTGAAGTTGCGAACATATTCCGCCTTCTCCCAATAAATACCGCTGGGTATAACCAGCACATACTTCAAATCAGATACCGCCGATTGCATATAAAAGAGTTCTGAATCCCTGTTTTTGGCCGGTGAATACACTACATGATCTGGATCTAAAGCCTGTTCCAGAATCAAATTCGTATTGACCGACACAGGTAAATTGGAAAGCAGAACTTGATTGTCATGGTTAAGTATTAATATTTGCCCCCCGCTAAATCCAGAAATCGTTTCCATCACTTTCTGGAATCGCTCCAAATCCGCCATTACAACGACGGTCCCCGTTTGTTTCCCGTTCAAATCTTTGGGCAGATGCGCAATATACGCAATGGAGGTTTGTGGACTCTCCGCATCCGTATGCGGCAGCAGGAGAAACTGATTATTCGCAGCATTGTTAATCGTATCCAACCACTGCTCGTATCGGAGAGTGCCTGTATTATGTATCGTATCGAACGCTGTTTTCATATCACGGACATTCCCAGGACGAAGAATGGAAGAAGTCTGATCCCAAGTCACATAGAACTCATCAATCATCGCATAGGAGGTCTGGTACATTCGAAATTCTTTCACTAGTTGAAAAGCAAGAAACTGATCGTCACTCTGACGAATGTTGGAATACATCAAGGATTGCAGCTTCGCATTCCATGTGATCTCCATATTTAATCGTTTCATTAAATCAATCTGTGCGTCGATCGTGTAGCGCACTTGTTTGAGTAAAGAATCATTGGCCCTATGAATCTCGCTTTTTAACGCATTGCTAGATTGTGAATAAATGATTAAGCTCATCATCATCGGGATGAATAAAACTGCGCTATAGGAGATTAGCCATGTAAAGATAATGCTTTTTCTTTTTCGCCATAAAAAACCGATGTTCAATATGGACCTCCTCCCATTGGATGATCGATACAGGTCTGAAGGGATCGTCTCCACTTCCCTATATTATACCTCTATATGCAAGGGGAGGAATGTCCAAAATGACAAATCCGATTGACAAAAGCTCTATTTAGACCGGATTTTAGTGATTTTACCCCTTTAGAGAACCAACCATAACCCCTTTGACGAAGAAACGTTGAACAAAAGGATACAGGCAAAGCACCGGCAATGTGGCAACAATAATCGTTGCATATTTAATCGTTTCACCAATTTGGAAACGGTCGCCTGCATCTGCACCGACGGACATCCCGTCCGTTGAATTCGCGATTAGAATCTCGCGGAGAACAAGCTGCAGCGGGAACAGATCACGACTTTTAATAAACACAGAAGCATAGAACCAACCGTTCCATTTGTCCACCGCATAATACAGGATCATAACGGCAATGACGGGCATGGAAAGCGGAATGATGATTCGGAACAAAATGGTAAAATGGTTCGCGCCATCGATTTTGGCCGATTCCTCCAAGCTGTCCGGGATGGACATGAACGCTGTACGCATGATGATCAGATTGAACGTACCGATGGAGAAAGGAATGATTGTCGCCCAGAGGGAATCAAGCAGTCCCACATTTTTGACAACCAAGTACAAGGGAATTAAGCCGCCATGGAAAAACATGGTGAACACGATGATGAGCATGAACGCCTTGTTCCAGATGACATTTTTACGGGAAAGCACGTAGGCTCCAAGCGCTGTCATCAGCAAATTCACTATAACGCCGGCGACAACGATGAATAATGTATTCCGGTAACCGATAAGAATGCCAGGATTTTTCATGACGCCTTTGTACGCTTCCAAGCTAAAACCAAGTGATTTGAACAAAATCCCTTTGTGCGCAACTAATCGTCCCGCATCGCTTAACGAGGCAAAAAGCACGTAAAGCAGCGGATATAAGGTTACAATGACTAGCGCGATCAGGATTAAATAAATAACGGCATCGAACAATGTTTCAAGTATGCTGGATTGTTTTGTCATTACTTTCACCTCACCATAGACTGCTTTCGTTAACTTTGCGGCTAATATAATTCGCTGTAATCAGGAGGATCAGGTTGATCACCGAGTTAAATAAACCAACGGCTGAGCTGTAGCTCCATCCGAACTCCAGGAGTCCCTTGCGATAGACGAAAGACGAGATCACGTCTGCGGTTTCATAAGTTACAGGGTTATACAGCAGAATAATTTTCTCAAAGCCCACATTCAGCAAGTTCCCCATCCGCAAAATAAACATAATCGCAATGGTCGGCATTATGCCCGGCAGTGTAATATAAATAATTTGCTTCCACCTGCTGGCCCCATCCATCCGAGCCGCCTCATACTGCTCCTGGTCAATGCCCATTAAAGCAGCGATATAAATGATGGACTCCCAGCCAATACGCTGCCAAATTTCCGACAGAATGTAGATAGGACGGAATAATTCCGGCTTCTGCAGCATCGCTTGTCCGTCGTAGCCGAACGCCATAATGATTTTATTGATGACCCCGTCCGCATTCGTAAAATCGGTAATAATCCCGCAAATAACGACCATCGAGATAAAATATGGCATGTACGTGATCGTTTGCGCTACTCGCTTAAACATTTTGCTGCGCACTTCATTAATCAGCAACGCCAAGATGATCGGCGCGGGGAATTCAAACACCAAGGAATATAAGGAAATAACGATCGTATTTTTCAAAATTCGCCAGAAGTAATAGCTGCCAAAAAAGTCCTGAAAATGCTTGAAGCCGACCCAAGGGCTGCCCAGTATCCCTTTCATTGGCGAATATTCTTTAAATGCGATCAAAGCTCCGTACATCGGTGCGTAATGGAAAATTAGATAATAAGCAAGAACAGGAACCATCATTAGAT
>NZ_JBFTQB010000300.1:0-6668 GCF_056398785.1 Paenibacillus sp. 01T422
CTCCAATAATTGCCCATTCTCCGATGCTTTTCCCAGGAATTACGGTAGCACCAGCACCGATCATAGCCCCTTCTTTTACAAGTACGGAGCCAGTAAGTGTTGCTTTAGGAGCAATGTGAACATAGTCCCCAATTTGATTGTCGTGCTCCACGATTGCACCCGAGTTGATAATCACATGATCGCCAACAACTGTATCCGCACTGACAATGGTATTAGCCATAATAACCGTCCCACTCCCTATAGAAGCACTCGAACTGACAATCGCTGAATAGTGAACGAGTGACATATAGTTCTCCTTGGCTAAGCCAAGCTTCCTCACCATCGACTTTCGAACCTCGTTATTCCCGATCGCAATAACAAATTTAAGATGGTTCATTCGACTTAATAAAAGATGGGCGGAAGAAGTTGGACCTATGTATACCTCATTCATTATAGTTAACTCAYCATACTTGTCATCCAACATGGCTATGATTTTAGAGTCACTTTTTGAATAAATCAGATCCCTGATGACCTTACTATGGCCACCCTCACCAATAATGACTAAATCCAACCTGTATCAAACCCTTCATGATAGATTTGATCCTGAGAATTTCTCCATGGTTACATGATTACCGTGGCTGATTCCATCTGACTTGATCACTTTAACGAAAGTTAAAGCTAGAATTCTGAAGTCGAGAAGGAGGCTTTGATTCTCCACATACCAGACATCGAGCCTAAACTTCTCTTCCCATGAGATTGCATTCCTACCGTTAACTTGAGCCCATCCCGTTATGCCAGGACGTACTTCATGGCGTTTGGCTTGTTCTTCCGTGTATAGTGTCAAATAATCCATTAAGAGTGGCCTCGGCCCAACTAAACTTAAGTCCCCCTTAATGACATTGACCAATTGGAGTAATTCATCAAGGCTGTATTTTCTAAGGAATTCCCCAAAGGAAGTTAATCGTATTGAATCAGGCAATAAATTCCCTTCGTTGTCCCTTGCATCTGTCATCGTTCGGAATTTATAAATATTAATAGGCTTGCTGTGTAATCCAGGCCTTAATTGCGTGAAGATAACCGGAGATCCTAACTTTACTCTTACCAACACAGCGACAATTCCGATAATTGGTGAAAAAAGCAGTAATAAAGGAATGGAGATTAGTAAATCACAGAATCGCTTCATCATGATCATGCTCCTATTGGTCTTAACTAAAATTTTTGATTTCAAACGGTTAAACTTCCATACAAAGTAATTGGACTTCTGGGTACTATGACCGTCAACAGCTACTAACCACTGATTATCATCAATCATTAGCTGGTCGATATGGTGCATCCCATCTCTTCTCCAATCTCCTTCCTTTTTCGTACCGCATAAGATTAGGGAGATTTCCTCCTCCTCATATTCAAACTCCGTTAGTTTGTTTACCTTGAAGACACTAACTGAATCGCCATAATGAATATAATCAGCTTGCGTATACCTATAGATCATTCCATCTGAAAGAATGACTCTTCCTCCGGGTCTGCTAATCATTAAATTACTAGTAATCATTGGGCTTTGTGGATGTTCGAGATAAGGTCCTTCCAATTGAGCCGAATGGAATAAATGGAGATTCCCACCCTCAGATCCTGCAAAGATCCACCATTTATTATCGTATTTGAGAATGGAAGGGTCCAAGAAGTTACCTTTTAGTAGCTCGCATGCAACTTCCCATTGATAAGGAAACTGCTTGGCTTTGTACAATAACACACGATTGGTTTCTATCGTTTCAGGCAGCATAAACATTTCGTCTTCAACTTTAAATACCTGTGGATAAGATAGATGGAAGTTTTCACTAAGAACGACTTGTTGATACTCCCATTTCAACCCATCTGCACTTATGGCTAAGCCAATTTGCCCACGTTCAAGTTCTTTATTAAAGATCTCAAAAAACAGATAAAACCCCGAATCATCTTTGACAATAAAAGGATCTGCTACAAATTCAGCTGACACATCATTTACGTCTGAGGCTTGTATTGACGGTTTATCCATGTCCATGTCGGTTTCATTAAGTAACTTCGTTATCATACTAGCGGAACTGAAAACCTTAATCGACCAAATCTGAGCAACAATTCCCTTCCTCATGAGGGAAATTAACGTCTTTATTTTTTTCAGGAATGTCCTATTTATAGGGAACACATGAATAAGCCTCCGCTATACCGTTAATTCTTCTTCCTTTTTATGAAAACCATATGGATTATGGGCTTGCCATCTCCAGGAATCAAGACACATCTCTTTAATGCCTCTCTGAGCACTCCATCCTAACTCACGCTTAGCCTTGTTCGGATCCGAAAAACAGACGCCTATGTCACCTGGTCTTCGATCTGTCACCATATACGGAATATGTTGTCCGGTTACACTTTCAAATGCTAACACCATTTCCACAACGCTATACCCCTGTCCCGTTCCAAGGTTGTACGCCTCTACCCCTGTACTTGATATAATCTTCTCCAACGCTTTCACGTGCCCACATGCCAAATCGACGACGTGAATATAGTCTCTGACACCTGTGCCATCTACTGTTGGATAATCATTTCCATAAATCTTTAATTCCTTTAATCTCCCTACTGCCACTTGTGTAATGTAAGGCATTAAATTATTCGGTGTGCCGTTTGGATCCTCGCCTAATCTGCCACTACTATGAGCCCCAATAGGGTTAAAATAACGTAACAGCGCAATGCTCCATGTGGGATCGGACACATACATATCCTGCATGATTTCTTCAGTCATTAGTTTTGTACGACCATATGCATTCGTTGCACCTAGTGGAAAGTTTTCTGTAATTGGCACCTGATCTGACAAGCCATATACGGTAGCGGACGAACTGAACACGATTTTTTTTACCGCATATTCCTGCATAAGTTCACATAGCACAATCGTACCCGTTATGTTGTTGTGGTAATATCGCAGTGGCAAGCGAACTGATTCCCCCACTGCTTTTAGCCCTGCGAAATGAATCACAGCTTCTATTTTATTTTGTTTAAAAACCAACTCTACATCCTGACGGTTTAACAGATCAATCTGGTAAAACGCAAAGTCCTTACCTGTTAGTTCTTTTACTCGTCTCAAAGACTCTAGACTGCTATTGCTTAAGTTATCAACAACAACAATTTCATATCCTGCGTTCAGCAACTCTACACAGGTATGACTTCCGATATAGCCGGCTCCACCGGTTACGAGTATTGGCATCTTGAACCTCCTGACTATTAGTTAGAAATGCAAGTAATTACTTCGATAAAAAAGATGTAACGTGACCACATTCTCATAGTAAAAATAAATGAGATAGAAACCTAAAATGGCGTAATAGATAAACTTCCGTTCTCTTTTTACAAATAAACTAATTACCCAAGACATAAGAATCACATTATACAATCCAAAATAGATGCTAAACCTGGCAAAAATCCAATTTTGTGTCGCGACCGCCATGACAACAAAATTCAATAATGACATGTTCACGACATAGTCACCGTAAGGAAATATCTCTCTTAGTTTATTTCTTCCCATGTAAGCGAAAATTAATGGAATCGCCCCGATTGCCACCCGAATTACGTTAGCTCCGCCTTCTTGGATAGTCTGATATTCACTGTAATGGGTATCGGCAATTGCAGTGAATAGAGCGTCCGAGAGCACGCTATATCCTACAATGAGTAACACGGCAAGAGTTAAGAGTACAAAAGTGGAGGATGTCCATGCCTTTCTTCTCACAATAAAGTAAATGGGAATTAGGATTAGGGCACTCTGATGAAACAATGAGGCAAATGCTACTACAAGAAAATATTTCTTCCAGCTTCCTTCAAATAAATACTTGGTAGCAGCAAATACGATGGCCGAAGCAAGAAATTGCCTAACCCCATTCATGGAAACAATATAAAGTCCAGAAGTTATATAGAGGTATATGCTAAGTTCAAATAATTTGGAATACTTGTATAACACGTAAACAACAAGGACATTAGTGACTAAGGCAGTCAAAAATATTAATAGCTGAGGGTTTTGGGTATATGACTTTAGAATCATTTGTAAAATCCCAAAGCCAATATCTTTCTCAGCTTTAATTTGTTCCCATGTGAAATTATTAATAGTGTAGGCATGCATGTAAAAGAAGGTATCACCAATATTATTACGGAGCCCAGCTATTAGTACGAATGTTGCCATAACGAGGGCTGTCAACCATTTATTAGGCTTCATCCATATAGCCTCAGCGCCGAATGCCACAGGTTTGGCCAAACGCCTTGAAAAATACGAAGCGATATAGACGACAATCAGATTAACCCACAATATGGCCATTTTTGATTTCCTTTCGAGTACTATGTGACACTCGTTTTTCTGATTACATACCAATAAAGCATGACACCAAGCGGGATAGCGAGAAGAGTGAGCAACTTCGCAGGTGTTTCCTTCATGAAATTACGATTGCCGGAAGTCAGACTGCTAGACACATAATGGATAGACTGCCTAAATTTAAAGAATGAGCTAGCAAACGGCAACTTCATAAGCTCCTTACGATAAAAGGCGAAACCTCTAGGGTTCTTGCGATATTGCTTCAGCATGTTCATAGATGAGCCATCCGGTAAATACTCCACGCAGCAAAGCACTTCATTCATAAGAAGCAACTCATACTGTTCGTCTAACTTATAATACTTATAAGCTAAGCCGACATACTTTTCATTTTCAAATAGGGGATATGGATACTTCCGCGTAAGTTCCGTGCGATAAACCAGCTTCTTGTCCCCAGTTACACGATGTTTGCTGTATAGCTCAAAAAGTGTTGAACTCTTGATATTCTCGGGCAGCTTCGTGCCAATCATGCGACCATCTGTAAATGAATCAAGTCCAACGATTCCACTTACATGCTCATTACCGTACAGCTCCCAATATGTATTTATTTGTTCCACAGCACGATCCGGCATATAATCGTCGGAATCAATACATACGTTTAACTCTGTATCGATTAGCCTGTAGGCTGTATTATGTGCGCCATGCATGCCTTGATTCTCCTGGCGATGATAACGAATGTGGATCTCATCCTCCGCTATCCAACCAGCCACTAATTGTTCCGTATTGTCCGTCGAGCCATCGTCAATGATCAACCATACGAAATCTTTGGACGTTTGCCGCTTAAGACTCTCATAACAAACAGGAAGACAATAAGCTCTATTATATGTAGGAGTAAAAACAGTAAGTTTCTTCATACAATCACCTCGATATGCCTAAATAAAACCCTTCTGTCCAAGCAGCGCTGTTCTTAATGTCGTATCCATTGTTCGATAAAGAGAACGACGGTATATGTCTCGGTAAATTTCTTGAAATAACATTATTTATTCGATCTATCCAAACCGATTTATTTCCCAGCGATAACCGTTCTACCAATTGAATGCCCATATCCACTTCTTGGGTAATCTCATCAGATACAAGACAAGGCAAACCGGCCCCCTGTGCTTCAATGAGCGTAACAGGTAAACCTTCATGTAAGGAGGGGAATACAAACATATCAAAAGCTTGGAGTAATCGTGTAATGTCACTTCTTACGCCAAGAAACATTACCTTATCCTGTAGATGTAAGGCTTCTACTTTCTTTTCGATCTCTGCACGTAGTGGTCCATCTCCTGCTAAAATTAGGACAGCATTCGGCTTCTCTTGATGCAACTGCGCGAAGATATCAATAAGAAATGAATGATTTTTCTGATGTGCAAACCGCCCTACATGCCCTAAAACATAGCTATCCGAAGGGACCTCCAGCTCTTGCCTGACTTGCTCTCTAATCTCAGGAGAGAATGCAAACTTCTCGCTCTCTATCCCATTTTTTAAAATTATCGTTTTATTCACTTTGTTCGCAAATAACCATTTGGCTGCTTTATTGGAGCAGGCTACAAAATGAGTTGCACAGGATGTTATGAATGTTCCTGCAACCCATTTATATGTTCTTGCTGCAATTCCGCCTTCACTACTTGTATTATGACTGTGCGCGATCCGCACAGGTGCTCCAGCTTTCTTCGCTGCACGCAAGACGAATCCACTCATTTTGTCCATGTGGGCATGCACGATTTTGTAATGGGGATGTGTCTCAAAAAAATGTTCCAAAGCTTGCATATATTTCGCATGACCAATATCCGATACATAGGGAATTCGATGAATTGTTCCACCCATCTCTTCAATTTCAGTATCAAAGACTCCCGGTTTACAGGTCAGGAAATCAAATTGAACCTTTGATCGATCGATATTGCGATATAAATTCATGAGGAGGGTCTCTGCTCCACCTCGATTCATATTGACCACGACTTGTAAAATCCTTATTGGATCGCCCACATGACATCCACCTTTTCGTCCATGTATAGGGTATAGATATTTTTCTTCTCATTTAACACGGTCTGAATTGCATATCTTGCCTCACAAATCTCTCTGCCGAGATTGCCTAGCTTTGAACGAAGATCCTTATTCTGAGCTAACAGTTTGATCTTCATTCCCATTGCCTCATAGTCATTGGGCTCGATAATCCATCCATTATTATCATTATGAACCAGTTCCCTATGACCTCTATTGCTGCTAGCAACTATTGGGAGAGCACACGCCATAGCCTCCATCATGTTTACGGGCAGCCCTTCACGCAGACTCGATGCAACAGCGACATCGCATAGTGGCAAGATCAGGTGAATAT
>NZ_JBFTQB010000301.1:0-6661 GCF_056398785.1 Paenibacillus sp. 01T422
TTTCTACATAATGCCCCATTTCGTGTGCCATCACTGTCATTTCTACATAATGCCCCATTTCGTGTGCCATCACTGTCAAAATCTCATCAGGCTGCAGTTTTTTCAGCGTCGTATCCCAGAGCACGATTCGTGCGTTACCGCCAATTCCATTGACATAAGCGTTAATCGCGTTGGTCCTCTCGGACATATTGACCTCATACACCTGCTTAGCTGGAATGTGCGATTGCGCCGCCAATTGCAGAATTTGCGCTTTAAGCTCTTGATCCTGGAGCGGTTTGAAATCATTGTACAGAGGATCAAGCACAACAGGTTGAATGAACGTGACGAACAATATCAATGGGACAGACAACAGCCAGAACCAGAACCACCACCGGTTGGGACTCCAATGTAGCACCAGTCTGAATATCCAAACCATTACAATTGTACCTACGGCATTAAGCAGAAAATCTTTCCCATGGTCCCCCCAAAAGATCGCCAGCGTCTCCGTGGATACCCCGTAGGCTTGGTCGATTTTGAACAAAAAATAATCCACTGGCAAGAACAGCACGTCCATCAGCAGAATAAACAGAAGCACAAAAACGACCATTTGCAGGAAGGAGGCCTTAAAAAGCTTTTCAGCAAAACTTCGAATGTTGACAGCCACACCAAGGAGCAGCAGGATCAATCCAATTTGCAGCGGAGAGCTGAGGAAATAAGTTAATGATCGGATCCGTGATAATGACTCAGCTTTGTCTATTTCCTGTACGGTCATGAACGTGTGCGGGTCTGCGCTTGTCCCAACCAAGGCATGAGGTATTAGAAACAAATCTCCTTTTAATAAATACACAATCATGATGACCGCATAGACGCCAAAAGCTGCGCCAAGCCCTACATAGAGACGTCTCATTTCATCCCTCCACCGCCAACTTCATACAAATTAATTAACAGCCAATCCGGTGTAAAATCTCTGGACAACAGCCATACTTGCGTGAACATTCCACTTGGCGGGACGAGCTTATGCTTGAAGCTAAGCACATCAGACATCCCAAACAGCAGCGAAACATTACGTATTAGCAGCATACAAGGGTATTCGTGGGAATAATCCTGTAATTTCTGTTCCTTACTAACAATCCGATCATTAATGACCTTAATAAAGTTGTCCAGTACTTCAGCCCCAGGTTTCGTGAGCTCGGATCGTGACATCATGAGTCTGGCTTCCTCCATATCATAAAACAAATGAGTCACTTCGAGCCCTATAAGCTCGTTATTGGCATCCTCCAGAAGTGCGTCCGGCTTCTCCTGTTGGCGAACCATTTGCAGCGCAATGGGGTTATTAATATTATATAATTCAAGAAAAATATCGATAGCGGCTTGCTCTAGCGCCTTTTTCTCCTCTTCATGCTTATTCATAAACTTCCCTCTTATCCATGAACCGGGTATTTTTCACCATTTTACCCTATTGTATGAGCTATTGCCTCACATGGTCATCTCTAGATGCTGTCCACTTTCCTAGACTATGCCGTTTGGCTATCCTTATATGTCTTTCCGGCTTCACCTTGCATTTCCAGATTCTTCATGATGTAATGAGAAGATCGTGCTAGATCGGAAGTGATTTCACATTAAAAAGTTTGCGTGCTGCTTGATCGTTATATGGTCTGTCATGTGCCTGGCATTGCCCAAGCCAACCGCGCCTGCTATTGAACAAGCTCCCCAAGTTCTCCAAGCACCAGCTCTAAGACCACCTGTCGTCGAGGTCAGTAAGCCGCTTCTCAATGTGCTTGTGCCGCTGCCATCCGCTGATGCTCCTCCTGCAGAACATCATTATCAGGTGCCTAATGCCCCTGCTTTATCACAGCTGCCGGAACTGCCCAATGGGTGCGAAGCCGTGGCGGCCACCATGCTATTGAACTGGGCCGGGCTCCCTGTCACCAAAGAGGAAGTTGCCGACGCACTTCCTAGAGGCGAGATGCCTACAGAGAATGATGACGGAGCCTTCGTTGGGGGCAATCCAGAGGATGTATTTGTCGGCAACCCTTATGAGGCAGGATATGGCATTTACCATAAGCCGATGTATACAACAATGAACCAACTGCTGCCGGGGCGTTTCAAAGATATCACGGGTGCTTCCTTTGAGGCGCTACTAGGCGTCATAGAAGCAGGCAAGCCCGCCATGATTTGGGCGACGGAACACATGGATACCCCTTATCTGGATCTGGAATGGCAAGATGAAGAGGATCGACTCGTAGAGTGGTATCAACCCGAACATGCCTTGCTCCTAACAGGTTGGGACGACGAATACGTTTATATGAACGACCCTATGACTGGGCAGCAGGAAGCCTATGTTTTAAGCGATGTCAAACAAGTTTGGGAGCTCATGGGCTCGCAGGCCATTACCTTGAATTAGGCGGCTTGAACCACTTTCCCTGTGGTCGAAAAAAACATGAACGTCCCTCCCGTCTTGAATTGGAGGCACGTTCATGCTTTGGTTATAGAGGATCCAACTGCACGGATGCTTGCTTGCCACTTAGCTGAATGCCTGTTTGTTTGCGTCCATAAGCGCTTAAATCTTTGATCAAATCTTCAAGCAAAGCTTTGGCTTGAGCGCCTTCTTTGCCTGAGATCTTCACAACCAGCTGCACGGCATCTCCGCCTTGCAGAATCCGTCCCGCCTGCTGGCGCTTCGTATCCAGATCGTGATCCTCGATATGCGGAGTTAAGCGCAGCTCTTTGATCTTTGGCGCTTGTTCCCGCTTCCTAGCTTGCTGTTTCTCCTGCATCTCTTCCTGCTTGGCCTGACCCGCTCCGATCAATTTGCACGGCGGCGGACTACTCATGAGCGAAGTACAAACTAAGTCGACTTTCAACTGCTTCGCCAGAAGCAGCGCTTCCTTCGTAGACATCACCCCTAGGTCTTCACCCTGAATTCCCGTGACATGAACCTCAGAGGCTTTAATCTTCTCATTCTTAATCATTGTGATTGCACCTGATCTTTCGATATAATGAACCCATCCGCCCTAAATAGTTGAATAGGTAGTTGAAGGAGATGTTTACGCTAGTATGAATAATAAAGAATTAGAAGAACAGATGATTGAAAACTATAAACGCGAAGAGCACATGATGATTCTCGTTTTTGCTCAGTGGTGTATCAACCATGATCTGGACCCGGCTGCACTCTATCGTGCTGCTTACCCGGATCAAGAGGATAATGCCTCTTTGCAGCAGGCCCTCGATTTAACGGTATCCAAAGAAGAAGCCGGCGAGGTCGCAGATAGCACGGTATTAGGCGTGTTGTCTCTCTTTGGCAACGAGGATCTTGCTTTTATCGTGACACAAGAAATCGATAAAAGGAATAAACGAAGTCGTTAACCTGATAAAGGAAATCAGACCTTGAGTGCAGCAAGATCGAACGCTTCGGCCAGCAGTTCAATCGTCCGCTGCCTCGTCTCAGGCAGATAACCACCGGCAACGACCATGATTTCATCTACTTGATAGCTGCTCGCCAAGCTCAGCAGCTGCTTCCGGACTTGCCCTGGATCACCRATGATCATCCGTGACCGATTATCCCTTACTCGGGTTTGATCCCAATCCGAGTACACATACTCAGCCGCTTCTTCAGGCGATTTCACTCCGGTGAACTCGCCTTTCTCCATTTGCAGAATGCGCAAATCGATGGAAGCGGCAAGCTCTTCCGCCTCTGCCTGCGTTTCGGCGCAGAGCACATAAATGCATACCGTCGCCTGCGGCACGACATTGAGCGCGGACGGTTTGAACGAGCTACGGTAGCTGCGCACCGCTTGCTGTCCACCCGCTCCGTTGATGAAGTGCGCGAAGCAGAACGCCGCGCCTGCTTGCGACGCGTACACACCGCTCTGCCCGGTGGAGCCGAGCAGCCACACCTGGGGCACTCCAGCCACCATAGGGGTGGCACGGATGCCCTCGAACACATGACCGGGCTCCACCGAATCGGTGAGGAACCCGAGCAGATCCGTGACTTGCGACGGGAACCTCTCAAGTCCTTCGAACAGATCAGCGCTGACTCCTCTCAGCGCTTTGGCCGTGTGCGGCGTGCCGCCAGGCGCACGCCCGATGCCAAGGTCGATACGCCCCGGATAGAGCGCTTCGAGCATCCGGAAGTTCTCAGCGACCTTGTAGGAGCTGTAATGCGGCAGCAGCACACCGCCTGAGCCGAGCCTAATGCGGCTTGTGCGCGCCGCCAATGTCGACAGCAGCACCTCCGGAGATGAGCCGGCGAGACCCTGCGAGTTATGATGTTCCGACACCCAGAATCTCGTGTAGCCTAGGCGATCAGCCAACTGCGCCAGCTGGATGGTTTGCTGCAGCGCGTCGCTATGCGTAAAACCGGAGGAAACCGGTGATTGATCAAGAATACTTAGTTTCAGCATAGTCATCCCTTCTTTCTGAGTCATCTGCCGATGGATTAATTATACAACGTCCTGGAAACAAAAGAAAAAGGACAAACCCCTGGAAGGCGTTGTCCCCGATGTGAACTATGTCTTTAGTAATCCTCTTACTTACTAAAAGTGTATGACATTGGCATCACTTTATGCCTTTCTTTTTTGTAAAGGGACCTCGCCTTCATCTAAGCAGGCATGTTGTAGCTTGACCGATTAGGTCGTCCCGTCCCTTGCTGGATGCGGGTTCTGCGATCTGTGAGACGATGAGCCGCCATGATGCATCCGATCAGAGCGGCGCCGCCTGCTGTGAATCCAGCCAGCACGTCGCTGGGATAATGAACGCCCAAATAAATCCGGCTTAATCCAATACACAAGACGAGTGTAACTGTTAGAATCGGTACTAGCCACGCCGCTTTCCAAACACTGCGCACATTGACCCACACCAAGTAGCCTATTAATCCGTAAAATAAAATAGACACCATTGCATGCCCGCTGGGAAAGCTGAACCCTGTTTCCTCTATTAACCACGGTCCCGCAGGGCGTTCGCGTTCAATTAAACCTTTGATCAGGATATTAAGCCCCCAGGTAGCCAGAACGCCTATGAACAGCACAAGAGTCTCCCATCTCAGTTTAAGCTTAAACAACAAGATTGCTGCAACCACTAGGAAAACGATGCTTTCTGCTTTTGCTTTTCCGAGTGTAGTAATAAATTTCACCACAGGTGTTAGTGAGTCGCTTCGAAGTGACTGCACAGCGCCGCCAATCCCTTCATCGAATGCTTGCAACCAACTGGAGGATATGCTCTGCCATAAAAAGATAAACCCGATTAGCAGCACGCACACCGCCCCGATACCCCAAATTAAATCTTTGAAGAATGCTTTCCCCTGCATATCTGATTTCTCCTCTGATGGTTAACTAGTTCCTATATTCGTTAGGCTCGGTTACGAGCCCTTACAGTCTGTCTTCTTTTCAAAAGCAGCGGAATTAATGCAAATACGATATACATCCCAACCGCAGCATAAAATTTCCCGGATCCAATGTCTTGCAGGGATGCGCCAAACACGTTATAGACCACGGCCCCTGGAATTATACCAATGAGCGTTCCCCATGTGTAGTCCCAAAAACGAATTTTGGAAAGCCCTGCCCCGTAACTGACTCCGTCAAACGGAAAAAAAGGCATCAAGCGCATGTACAACACGACCATGAACCCTTTCTCCTCGGCTTTCTGATCGAAGGATTGCAGCTTCTTATTGCGTAAAATTCGTTGAAAGCCATTTCTGCCCCATTTTCGTGTTATATAAAAAGAAAGCATCGCACCGGCACCCGCTCCAATGATATCGTAGATCGTCCCCCAAAAAGCGCCAAATACATAGCCCCCATACAGCGTCAACGGTGTCGCCGGAAACAGCACCAAGGGACGCAGTGTGTAAACAATGATGTATAAAAGGCCACCCAGCGGACCAGAATGCCGCAGCCATTCCGTCACTCGGCTTAAGTCCAAGCGAGCCCATACACCGGTCCATTGCAGAACGAGCAAGCCGACTGCAGCAACCAGAAACCATCCCACTAATAACCAAAGCGACTTTGAACGCGCCATGGGCTGCCTCCTTTCGGGCACTTACTTTTCTGATTTCCATCTTACAAAACCGGGGAGGCAATATCAACAATTTGGCGCTTTTGCATGGTTGGAGGAGGGGATTTGCTACAGTTAACAGGTAATTAACGCCGATTACTCCTGCTATTTTCCGCGATTAATCCAAATTCGCCCCAATAACTGGAATTTCTACAGCTAAAATCGCTTAATCCTTCCGATTTTGGGTAGTTGCCGACAATTTAGATGGAGCTTCTACTGCTAATTCATTCCCTGCCACCATGCAGCGTAGATTAGCGGTATTTTTCCATCTACAGTTTCAAAGAAGGTCGCGTATAGCTCGTTCCTTTGGAACACGATTTGGAGATTAGCTACTGTAAGAATGTTTTTCAGCGTTAGAGTGGCCGTGGTGCGTGAAATGGATATGTGTTGAGAAGTTAACGATGTTAGACATCGTTAACGGAGGCTTGATGAGCAAATTAGCTACTGTAAGAATGTTTTTCAGCGTTAAAGTGGCAGTCGTGCGTGAAGTGGATGTGTGTTGAGGAGTTAACGATGTTAGACATCGTTAACGGAGGCTTGATGAGCAAATTAGCTACTGTAAGTATGTTTTTCAGCGTTAAAGTGGCAGTGGTGCGTGAAATGGATGTCTGTTGAGAAGTTAACGATGTTAGAC
>NZ_JBFTQB010000302.1:0-6654 GCF_056398785.1 Paenibacillus sp. 01T422
GCGTTGGATGGACGTGGAGATGGCGTTAGCTTCCGAAAATGAGATGCATGATAATGCGATCATTGATGGCTTTTCGATCGTCGACAAAAAAGTAGGCGCCTACGAGGAGCTGAATTGGGGACCTGGAAGTATGGGGATGCTTTCCCAGAAAAAAATTAGCATGTTGTCCGGCAACGATATGACGGCTGATCAGATTAAGCAAAAAGCGGCTCAATTCATTGGGCAATCCGATACAGCCAATATGCAAGTCGTTGAAAACGGTGGAAATTCCCCCGAGAATCAGAGCTACAGTGTAGTGATCCCGAGCGGGACTAACGGCGCGGATAATGTGCAAATGGATTATACGAAAAAAGGCGGTCAATTGATTTATTTTATGAAGCCGCGCGACGTCAAAGAAGCGAAGTTTGACCTCCGGCAAGCCCGCGATATTGCCAATGAATTCTTGGATCAGCATGAATATAAAGATATGAGTGCTGTAAGCTACGATCAATATCAAAACATCGCGAATATCATTTTCGCTAAACGGGAGAAAGATGTTACGATTTATCCGCAGCAAATCAGCGTTAAGGTAGCGCTAGACACGCTCGAAGTGATAGGGCTTCAAGCTTCGGATTATATTTATGGCCAGATCCAGCGTAATAATGGACAGCCCAAAATTACAGAGGCCGAAGCTCGGAAACAACTTAGTCCGAATATGAAAGTGACGGCGGAATCTCTTGCTATCATCAAAAATGATCTGGATGAAGAGGTTCTCTGTCATGAATTTATCGGGAAGATGAACAATAATCTTTATCGTGTGTATATCAACGCGGATTTGGGAATGGAAGAAAAAATCGAGACGATTCGTCCCGATCAAGCACAAGCTGCTGCAGAAAAAACAACATAAAGTCGAAAAAGAGAAGCGGGTCAAGCCTAGCTTCTTTTTTTTGCTATTCAAATAAGAGAGGCGTGGTATAATTGTGTCATAATATGTTTCGGAGGTGCAGGGATTGCTGCCCAATGTCAACCAAATTTTACATATACAAGTAAACAGCATTGATGATGAAGAATCGAGGATTGAATACAAATCCAGAATAGCCGATGTAACGGATAGCTCAATCGTCATAGAAATTCCAATGAATGAGCAAACGGGTCGACTCAAGAAGCTATATTATGGCGATGAGTTAAACACCTTTTATATTGGACAAGGCGGCGTGAAACATTACTTCACAACATCGGTTATCGGTTTTCGTGAAGATGTGATTCGGCTAGTTGAACTTCATAAGCCCGAACCTGAAGCCATTACGCAAGTCCAGCGCCGAAGCTTTCTAAGAGTGCCGGCTGAACTGGAAATTGCGGTCAAACTATCCGACCAAGTTCAATTTATTGGTGTGACCGACGATGTTGGCGGTGGTGGCGTTTCGGTGGTATATGATGGCCAAATTTCACTAGGTATCAACATGTTTATCTCCTGTTGGCTGCTTGTTCCTTACAAGAATGGCAACATTGAGCATATTCCTTTTAGCGGCGAAGTTGTGCGTGTCAAACAGCTGGATACCGGCAAGCAGCTTGCCATGGTCAGATTTGTTGAGATTTTGGATAGGGAGCGCCAGAAACTGATTCGTTTTTGTTTTGAGCGCCAGATGGATTTCCGGAAAAGATAATATAGGGATCTTTAGACGTAGTCAAAAGTCTCTCTGCTTGTAAGCATGAGAAGCAGCTCGCATGGGTATACTACCAGACAATATGCCTATTCGAGCAGGTGAAATGCTTATGTCGAGCGATCGGGAAACGAAGTCCTATGAGCAGTTGTTTATACTCTTCTCTGCGAAAGTAGAAAAGGTGATTATTCGGACAACACTCGTCTGTTTTATCGTGCTAATTTGCGTGCAGTTATTACTCCAAATCCCTTATATTCGCAAGCATTTTACGAGGGTTGAACCATTGGAAGGAAAGCCTTATATGCTGCCCCAAAATGAGAAGGGAGAGCGCTCTTAAGCACGCTGCGGTGCAATCTATTATGCGTCCAAGTTTTGCATATACCTAGGTAGTGTGATATAATTTGAATCGATTAGCAGGCAGTGCCTGCTTTTTTGTTCGTAAGGTATTGTGGAGTATCGTTGGGAGGAACAGCAGCTTGGATAAGTTCAATATTGCCATTGATGGACCTGCTGGAGCCGGTAAAAGTACCATTGCTCGGCTAGTTGCCGGGGCACTTGGATTCGTTTACGTGGATACAGGAGCCATGTATCGGGCAGTAACATGGAAAGTACAGCAAGAAGGGCTGCTACCTGATCAAGAGACAGATGTGGCTGCTTTGGCCAATCGTATGAAGATTGAGCTCATTCCTGGAGAGGAAGGTCAACAAGTTTTTGTGGATGGTGTCGATGTGACGAAAGCAATCCGTACGATTGCCATTACAGATCATGTTTCCCAAATTGCCAGTTATGGTGCGATACGCGAGCTGCTGGTCACCCTGCAGAAACAAATGGCGATTTCTAAAGGTGTTGTCATGGATGGCCGAGATATCGGCACTCATGTCATGCCGGATGCAGAAATCAAGGTATTTCTTACAGCCAGCGTAAAAGAACGCGCAGAGCGACGCTTCAAAGAGATGCAAAGCAGCGGTACTTGTACACTGACGCTCTCCGAACTTGAACAGGATATCGCTCGTAGGGACCAATTGGACCAAGATCGAGAGATTTCTCCGCTTAGACGTGCTCATGACGCTGTGTTGATGGACAGTACCTCAATGACAATTGAAGAAGTTGTGGACGAGATACTTGGGCTTTGTAAAGACAAAGTCGGAGGAGGCAAATAAGATGCTATATCGCATCGGCAGGGCCTTGTTTCGCTGCTTTTTCACTTTGTTTTTCCGGTTGCGTGCGATCGGTACGGAAAATGTCCCTAAACATGGTGCAGTTGTGCTTTGCGGCAATCATACAAGTTTATTGGATCCTCCATTATTAGGAACACCGCTCAAACGTATGGTACATTTTATGGCGAAAGCCGAATTATTCGATATTCCTGTTATGGGCCCGATCATTTCGAGAGTAGGCGCTTTTCCAGTTAAACGCGGTGGCGTTAGCAGGGAATCGATCCGCCTAGCGGTGCAATTGCTCCGTGATGGCAATATGTTAGGCGTTTTCCCGGAGGGTTCGCGTAATAACGCTGGGGGAATGGGCAAGAAGGGCGCTGCTTCTCTTGCTTTGAAATCTGGCGCTGCTGTTGTTCCTGTGGCAATTGTGGGTACTTATTCTTTATTCCGCCGCATGACCATTGTGTACGGCAAACCGCTAGACCTAAGTGCTTATGCAGGAGCTAGCTCAGAAGATTTGGAGCTCGCAACTGAAGCCATTATGAAAGAAATTCGCCGCTTACACAGTACATATAGCAAGGCATAGGCCACATGTATGGAAATGAAAGCTTGGAATTATACTATCTTCAAAAGCGAATGATTATGATTGTTTTGTTTGAAACAGAGTAGAAGCTTACATACTGCTTTGTGACTTATAAATTATTTTTTGTTGGTTGTAATTAGAGGAGGCTAATCTCATGTCAGATGAAGTAAAAGTTCAAGATCAAACGCAAGAAGCTCAAGAAACAGCCGTATCGCAAGCAGAAGCGGAGCATGCCATGAATAATGTTGCTGTGCTGAAGAAAGGCGCTACCGTGAAAGGCAAAATCGTTAAGGTAGACGCAGATCAAGCCTTCGTGGATATCGGTTACAAATACGATGGTGTTATTCCGGTTCGCGAACTATCTTCCGTTAGCTTGGAAGATGCTGGTCAAGCGGTACAGCTTGGACAAGAAGTAGAATTGAAAGTTGTTTCTATCAACGATGCGAAAGAAACTTTGGTTCTTTCCAAACGTGTTGTTGACAGCGAAAAAGCTTGGGAAACATTGCAAGGCCAATTGGAAAGCAAAGAAATTATCGAAGCTTCTGTAGCTGAAGTTGTAAAAGGCGGTTTGGTTGTGGACATCGGCGTACGTGGTTTCGTACCTGCTTCCATGGTTGAGCGTCAATTCGTTGAAGATTTCTCCTCCTACAAAGGTCGCACATTGCGTCTTCGTGTGAAAGAAATTGACCGCGAGAAAAACAAAGTCATCCTTTCTCAAAAAGATGTATTGGATGAAGAATTCGAAGTTAACAAAAAGAAAATCATCGAAGGATTGCAAGTAGGACAAGTCCTAGACGGTACTGTTCAACGCTTGACTCAATTCGGTGCATTTATCGATATCGGTGGCATCGACGGTTTGGTACACATTTCCGAGCTAGCTTGGCACCATGTAGATCAAGCTTCTGATGTTGTAAAAGAAGGCGACAAAGTGAAAGTACAAATCCTTAAACTTGATCCATCGAACGATAAAATCAGCCTTAGCATCAAAGCTACACAAGCAGGCCCATGGTCCAATGTGGAGAATGATTTCAAAGCTGGCGATATCGTAACGGGTACTGTGAAACGCCTTGCTGCTTTTGGCGCATTCGTTGAAGTAGCTCCTGGTGTTGAAGGTCTTGTGCATATTTCTCAAATCGCTCACCGTCACATCGGAACGCCTCACGAAGTATTGAAAGAAGGCCAAGAAGTTCAAGTGAAAATCTTGGAAATCAACGCTTCTGAGAAACGCGTTAGCCTAAGCATCAAAGAAACAGAGGAAGCTCCTGAAGCTCCTGCTGGCGCAGCTGCTCCATCTGCTGCTAAACCAGAAAGAGAAAGACAACCTAGAGGCGACCGTGACCGCGGTAACAGCGCTAGTCATCAAAAAGAAATCGCTGGTAACGAGAACGTATCTTTAAGCAATCAAGGTCTGTCTATGACACTTGGCGAGCGTTTCGGCGACAAACTTTCCAAATTTAAAAAATAAGGGATACTTGAATTTTAGGAGGACCAAAGGAATGCGCATCTCACGCAAAATGGAGCATGTCCATTACGCGCTGGAGCTTGGTCAATCCAGACAGCAAGGGCTGTCGGATATCAAGCTTGTGCATAACTGTCTTCCTGAGACTTCAACGGATCACATTGCATTAACGACTGAAATCGGCGATCTCATTATGAGTTCGCCGATTTTAATTAATGCGATGACCGGAGGCGCCCAGGAGACAGAGAGCATCAACCGCGAACTAGCCATTCTGGCAAGGGAGAAGGGCATGGCCATGGCCGTCGGCTCCCAGATGTCAGCGCTAAAGAACAGCGAGGTAGCATCCAGCTACCAAGTCGTGCGACGCGAAAACCCGAAGGGTGTCGTGTTTGCGAATTTGGGCAGCGAGGCGACCGTTGACCAAGCAGTTAGAGCCATTGAAATGATTGAGGCCAATGCGCTGCAAATTCATTTGAACGTCATGCAAGAGCTGATTATGCCTGAAGGGGATCGCAGCTTTGTAGGCATGCTGAAGCGAATCGAGGCAATCGTTCGGCACGTGCAGGTGCCTGTCATTGTCAAGGAAGTCGGTTTCGGCATCCTGAAGGATAACGCGAAGCAATTACAAGAGATTGGTGTTAGCATCTTGGATGTAGGTGGTTCTGGCGGCACGAATTTCGCTGCCATTGAGAATGCCAGACGTCCAGCAGCTATAGAGTGGCTGAACGACTGGGGTACCCCGACAAGCATCTCGCTATTGGAGGCGCTGTCTATTTATCCAAGAGGCGCTGTGATTGCCTCAGGGGGTATTACGAACGCTTTGGAAGCAGCCAAAGCGCTTGCTCTTGGCGCCTCAGCCGTCGGCATGGCGGGAGCATTCCTGAAGGTGCTGCGCGAGCAAGGCACCCAAAGCTTGCATCGTTTTGCAGATGAGCTTCATCAAGGACTTATACTAATTATGACGGCGCTAGGCGCCCCTACAATTAAGGAATTGGGGCAATGCCCCGTGGTCATTATGGGAGAAACGGCAGAATGGTGCCGCACCCGTGGGATTGATTTAACCTCATACGCAGATAAAACCAATCGGAGTAAATAATCGAAAGATTGCCATACTAAGGATCAAGATGTGCTTCCCTCTACATTAGAAGAGTGGAAGCCGTAGATCCGCAGGCAAGCGGTGATAGTTATCATCGTTTCGCCTATGCCTTGTAGGGTGGTCAGATTATGAACTCCGGTTATTTGTCTCTCATTCTTCTTTGCATCACGTTGATCTTGTTTGCCAGCGGGTGGAAGGAGCTGTACATCAGAAGTATATCGCATAAGGGCATGCTTCTTTTTTTTGCCCTATGGATTGCTGGTTCATGCATTTCAGTAACGATCAAGCAAGTACATATTCAACTTGTCTATCTCTTGGTTTTTGCCATTAGCATTGCTATTCTTTTCGTGATTCAAGGCTTCATACATAAGCTTCATTTGCTTTCTATCGGGCTTCTGCTGGGTTCGCTTCATTTCTTGCTGCATCAGCTGCTGGAAATGGATCCGATCCTCATTGTGCGAAATTCAGACTGGGATATTGCCTTATTGCTCGCTTTGATAGCGGTTGTTCTACAGCGCAACCCGCTGGAGCAAATTGCCGCTCTCTCGATGGGCTACTTGCTTGGTGATATGTATCAGGCGGGCATTCATCCCGTAGGGGGCTACCATCATGTCGGTCATTCGACATTTCAAGATCAATGGTGGCTTTCTGTCTTTACTGCGCGAACGATGACGATTATTCTGCAAGCAGCCTACACAGGCTGTCGAAGTATAATAAGA
>NZ_JBFTQB010000303.1:0-6651 GCF_056398785.1 Paenibacillus sp. 01T422
TTTCAAGTCTTAAGCTTATTCTRGGCTTAATCGTGCCAATTATTTTCGCCATTCTTCTTAATGAACTGAAGAATGAGGTTATTAAAAGAAGCGTGCAAACGACCATTTATTTACCCTATTTCCTCTCTTGGGTTGTCCTAGGAGGGATACTAATTGATATTTTATCGCCTTCTACCGGTATTGTTAACCAATTATTGGGTGCTTTCGGTTTGAATAAAATATTTTTCCTTGGAGACAATCATTGGTTTCCGTTTACACTCATTTCATCGGATATATGGAAAAATTTTGGGTATGGGACTATCGTTTATTTAGCGGCAATCACGGGCATTGACCCCGGCTTATACGAATCTGCAACGATTGACGGCGCAAACCGCTGGCATAAGATATGGCATATCACGATTCCAGGGATGCGAATGGTCATTGTCTTGTTGTCAGTTCTCAGTTTAGGACAGCTTTTGAACGCAGGCTTCGATCAAGTGTTCAATTTATATAGCCCTCAGGTGTATGAAAGTGGCGATATTCTGGATACTTTTGTATATCGGATCGGATTATTGGATGCTCAATACGGTGTTGCAACGGCCGTCGGACTATTCAAATCGCTAGTTTCGCTTATTTTGATTTCAAGTTCTTACTTTGTGGCATATCGGTTTGCAAAATATAGAATCTTCTAGGAGGAGGGAAAACCGTGGTACAACCATCACCCAGTTCTGTGTCTGATACCTACATTCGGGTACCCAAGAGTCGATTCCGATTCGAGTGGTTTTCCGTTCTGAATGTGTCCTTTCTCATCATCATATCGTTAATTTGTGTTCTCCCGTTAATTCATATCATTGCAATCTCGTTTAGTTCAAGTACAGCAGCAGCAGCAGGTCATGTAAAGCTGTGGCCGGTTGACTTTACATTAGCCTCTTACAAGTTTACGGCCAGTCGAGCAGCCTTTTGGCAATCCATGCTTGTATCCTTGGAGCGCATCGCGATCGGGACGCCGTTAAATTTAATTTTAACCATTCTCGTCGCATTTCCTTTATCTAAGGAAACGAAGGCGTTTCGCATGCGTATGGTTTACGCTTGGATTTTCTTCATCACGATGCTCTTTCATGGTGGTTTGATCCCTTGGTACTCTACACTTAAGCAATACAATATGCTTGATACGATTTGGGCGCTCGTGCTGCCCGGTGCGGTTCCTGTATTTAGCGTGGTCCTGCTGCTTAACTTTTTCCGTGAGGTGCCGAAGGAGCTGGAGGAGGCAGCCGTCGTGGACGGTGCGAGCTATTGGACGACACTCTGGAAAATCTATGTGCCGATATCCATGCCTGCTCTTGCAACGCTTGCCTTATTCTCCATGGTCGAACATTGGAACAGTTGGTTTGACGGCCTCCTGCTTATGGGAGACCCTAGTCACTATCCGCTGCAGAGCTATATTCAAACGATCGTCATTCAACAAAATTTAACGAATATATCACGTGACGAAGCCATAAATATGGCCCTCATTTCTGATCGGACGCTGAAAGCTTCACAGATTTTCTTGGGCTCCCTTCCCATTATCTTGGCGTATCCTTTCTTGCAGAAGTATTTTGTTAAAGGGATAGTCCTAGGTAGCGTTAAGGGGTAGTGCATAGATGGCATCCTAACGAAAATGCTTAGGAAACTTACATGCTTCAGGCTATAATGGAAGAAAAAAGTTGGGGGCTTGTACCTTGATCAACCGTCAACCATTCACTTTACGAAACACGATTTTTCTTCGGCTGCTTAGTACTTTTTTGCTTATCATGCTGCCCATTTTATTATTTGGCGTCTACCTGTATAACTGGATCGTCCAGACGGCAAGCGAAGACATCTCCAAAACGGCGGTATCCCAACTAACCTTCTATATCAACGATTTTGAGAAAGAGATAGAACGGATGAAGCTGCTGCAGTTTGGCGTTATCGAGGATGAAGATCTCAATGAATTAACGCTGACCTGGGACACGATGGATGTATTTAAACGCACTGAAAAGATTAATTCACTGCGAAAACGGCTTTATGCCATTCAAAACAGCTCTCCTTATATTAAAAATGTGAGTGCTCATATTTACCCGATACTCAAAACGATTTCATCCGCCAATGGCCCAAGTGAATTTGATATTGAACGGTACAATGGCTTGCGCTCAGCTTTAAGCAGTAGGAATAACCAGATCATCGAGTGGGGTGGCGGATTGTTTCTAAGTGCAGCGAAGCAGGGAGTAACCAAAGGGAATCAACCGTTGTTCATTATCGAAATTGAACTGGATCAAGAGAGACTGCAGGAAGCATTAGGCCAGTTTAACACCTATCCTGGAAGTGGAACATTGATGACCAAGGAGAATACCAGTGTTATTCTCACGAGTGGATCTTTGGAGCATTTATGGCAGGATATACCGGCCACCATTGCACAAATAAATCAAAACCCGGTTCACAGCACAGGGACCTTCACCATTTCGGGAAGCCGCTATTATACCGCAATTGCCAGCTCTGATTATTTAAATATGTCGATTTACCGGTTTATCCCAGAGCAAATTATTAAGAAGCCGCTGGACAAATTTTATCTGTGGGCCTGGTTATTTATTTTCGTTGCTATTGTCATCATTGCCATTTATGCATTCTCCACCTACAAATTTATTCACAAACCGCTGTTAACGCTAGTTAAAAGCTTTCGGCGTATGGAAAATGGAGATCTGGATGTGAACATCCAGCACGAGTCTAAGGATGAGCTCGGTTACTTGTATGGCCGATTTAACCAAATGGTCACCAATCTTGGTTCTTTGATTGATCAAGTGTATAAGCAGAAAATTATGACACAACGGGCGGAGCTGAAGCAGCTTCAATCGCAGATCAATCCGCATTTTCTATACAACAGCTTCTTTATCCTGAGAACGATGGCCAGAATTGGAGACGTTGAACGAATCGGACAGTTCGTCACACAGCTTGGTGAATATTTCCAATTTGTTACCAGAAATGCTTCTGACGAAGTGCTGCTGAAACAGGAAATTCACCATGCCAGAATGTACACGGAGATTCAGGAATTACGCTTTTCTCGGCGTATCCGGGTACAATTCGACGCTCTCCCGCGGGAAATTGAACAGGTGTCAGTTCCACGTTTAATTGTGCAGCCGATTATCGAGAATGCCTTTGAACACAGTTTGGAGCAAATGAAACGCAGTGGCTGTATTATGATTCGCTTCGAGTTGGCAGAGACTGAGATACGAATCATTGTGGAGGATAATGGGGATAGTTTGACGGATGAGACACTGGAACGTATTTCGGACACGCTGGATAACGGTGACGAACATGCGGAGACGACGGGCTTGGTGAATATTCACCGCCGTGTCAAAATGACGTTCGGTGAAGCATACGGTCTTCGAATAAGCCGAAGTGAGYTCGGGGGATTGAAAGCGATTATTTCTATTCCTGTAAAAGGTGGTGATACTCATGATTAGAATGCTGATCGTTGATGATGAGGAAATCATTACAGACGGGCTGTTTGACGTATTTAGCCAACTGAATCTGAATCTTGATTTGTATAAAGCCTATTCCGGTGAAGAAGCGCTGAATTGGATGAATACGACAAGAGTGGACATTGTGTTGTCCGATATTCGTATGCCCGGGATGGATGGCCTCGAGCTAATGAGAAACATACGCAGTAGTTGGCCGCATTGTAAAATCATTTTTTTGACTGGATATAATGATTTTGATTATGTCTACCAAGCGATTCAATCACCCGGAGTCAGCTATCTCCTAAAGAGTGAAGAATACGATAAGATTATCAAGGCCGTAACGGATGCGATACATGAATTGGAAAACAGTTTAAAGTTTCATGACCTAGTCAAACAATCGCGAGAGAAGCTTACTACGCTCGAAACCCTTGCTCAAGGGAATTATTTCCGTTATTTGCTTCAAGGGACACGAACAACGGAGGAGTTCGTCGTTGATTTCCGTAATCTTGGCATAACTCTTGATCCAACAAGGCCCATTCTTGTGGCGCTAGCTGACCTGCAACGAACGAACACACACCATACCTTTGCGGAAAGCCAGAATGCAGCACTGGCTGTCAAATTTTTAGCAGAGGCATTTTTGGAAGAGCGCACAAACCATCTTGGAATCATTGATCATTACGGCGACCTTGTCTGGCTTATTCAACCCAAGCATACCCAAGTTAGTGAATCTGACGAAGCCTACCCCCGCACGGTTAAATATCTTGAGGGACAATTTGAGCTTATGCAGCAAGCTTGTCATGAATCTTTGGGAGTTTCTTTTGCCATCACGCTTTGCGCTGATACCTGCGAATGGAAACAACTATCTGAGATATACGATCGAATGAGAAGTGAGCAGTACTGGCGAGCGGGAGACGGTGCCCAGATGGTACAAACAGTCACCTTGGAAACCACTGGAACCGGGGCCAACTCAAGGACGCTTAGAGAAAAGGCCGAGTCTTTGGCAATTCATTTAGAAGGTGGAAATAGAGAGGGATATCTTCATCTGTTCAACGAACTAATGAGAACAGCCTTCGATGAACGAGGAAATGGCGGACCTTTTGCGCTGGAATTGTATTACACGATTGCTGTCTTCTTATTATCCTATATTAACCGTTGGGAACTGCACGATAAGGTTGGAACAACCGGGCTTATGCAAAGAGATAGGCATTCATCTTGGCAAGATAGCTACGAGTTTTTGAAACAGACCGCAGAGTCCTTGTTCAATCTTCGATTGAGCGTAGAACGTAATAGAGCAGCAGCGGTTATAGGAAAGATCCGGTTGTATATTGAGGAGCATCTAGGTGAAGACTTGTCTCTTGTACGTTTAGCTAGCGTGATACACTTCAATCCGTCCTATTTATCGCGGCTTTTTAAACAGGAAAGTGGCATCAATTTATCTGAATATATTGATGAAGTTAGAATGGAGAAAGCCAAAAATTTGCTCAAGAAGGACGAACTTAAAATTGCTGAAGTGGGCGTTCAGGTAGGGTATGAAACCCCGCACTCTTTTACTCGGTTTTTTAAAAAATCAACCAGTATGACTCCAGCGGAGTATCGTGAGATTGTAAGAAAATAAGAGTAGCGGGATTGGCATTTTTTAAGTATTAGGAGAGTTAGCGATGGAGAATGTGACGATAACGAACCCCATTATCTGGGCGGATGTTCCGGATCCTTGCGTTATTAGAGTAGGAACGTCCTACTATATGGTTAGCACAAGCATGCATGCAATGCCTGGATGCCCAATTATGAGGTCTGAGAATTTGATGGATTGGAAGATTGTGAACTACGTTTACGATACCTTAGAGGATAACGACGCCTATAATTTGCTGGACGGGAAAGGCATATACGGTAAAGGATCGTGGGCTGCAAGTTTACGGCATCATAATGGCATGTTCTATGTGTGCTTCTCAAGTAATGATATGGACCAGTTCTACATATACCGAACAGAAGATATCGAGAATGGGAAATGGGAGCGATCTGTCATTGCAGGAATCCATCATGACCCAAGTCTGCTGTTTGRCGACGACCGCGTTTATGTCATTCATGGCAACGGTAGTATTCGGATTACGGAACTAACGTCTGACGTGATGGCGGTTAAATCCGGAGGCATCGATCAGCGGCTCTTCGAGACGGAACGTGACGGAATCATGCTGCGATGTGAGGGATGCCATGCTTATAAGCTGAACGGTTATTATTATTTGTTTTTCATTGAGTGGCCCAATACAGGAAATCGACGCCGTAGGCAGCTTTGTTACCGCTCTAGGGAGCTGCTCGGTGTTTATGAACATAAAGTGATTCTTGACGACGACATGGGGTACCGCAACCATGGAATCGCGCAAGGTGGCATCGTTGATACACCGCAGGATGAGTGGTATGCCTTATTATTTCAAGATCATGATGCTGTTGGGAGAATTCCCATTGTGCTTCAAGTTACTTGGGTGGAGGACTGGCCGGTCATTGGGATGGAAGGTAAAGCACAAGTTGCATTCCATGCGCAATTGCCAAGCACGGCACCTACCCAATTGGTAATAAGCGATGAGTTCGACTATAGCGAAAATAAATTGCTGCTTAATTGGCAATGGAATCATAATCCGGATAACCGTCTGTGGTCTGCGATCACGCGCCCTGGCTGGTTGCAATTAAAGACAGGAAATATTGCCAATAGCGTTCTATTTGCACGCAATACATTGACACAACGGACGGAAGGTCCTGGATGCGTCGGCATTACGGCAATGGATGTTTCCCATATGAAGCCGGGGGATCATGCTGGAATGGTTGCACTTCAAAATCACTTCGGAACAGTCGGTATTCAAATCGCAGCGAGCGGCGAGCGATATGTTGCGATGTGTGTCAATCAAGGCGACGGTAGTGAAGAAACAGTTGAGCGGCATCTATACGAGGATAGTTTGATTTACTTGAAAATCCATTTCAATTTTGAAAATAGTACGGATCTTGCAAGCTTTTACTACTCAGCTGACTGTGAAGAATGGAAGCAAATCGGGGCTCCTTTGAAGATGAAGTATACGCTTGATCATTTTATGGGCTACCGGATCGGCTTGTTTAATTATGCGACCAAGTCTGTTGGCGGGCATGTCGATTTTGATTTCTTTCGATTCGATAAGGCGGAGAGTATGATGTAGAGGAGAGGCAAACCTAAACC
>NZ_JBFTQB010000304.1:0-8686 GCF_056398785.1 Paenibacillus sp. 01T422
GCTACAACCAAGTTGGCGCCTGCTGCCTTTTTAGCCCAGACCATGAGTTTATGGTTCTTATCGAATGCCGCGGCCCAGGCCATCAATGCGCAGATTGTGAAATTTTACTCCGCTGACTCGGAAATGCTGTATTTCGGTGTCATTGGTGTCATTGCATTGGTCCTTAGTTTGATCCTTTTTCTCCTGACTCCCAAAATTCAAGGCTTTATGAAAGGTGTCCGCTAGAAAACAAAGAACCTCCAATCCCACTAGTTTAGTGGAATATGGAGGTTCTTTTGCATAAACTAATTTATGGTTCCAAACCCTATCAATTAACGGGCTTTTCTTTTTCTGCGATGAAAAACGAACCAAGCGATTCCGATTATACCTGCAAGCAGCACAGCACTAAAAAACAGAATGTAGCTCAAATGAAATAAACGAATGGGAATCCCTCCTGTTTAATTGATTAGCTGTTCAGGAAAGCCGTGCGATGCCATTGAAATGATTCGCCACGAGTCTTCCCCGCTCACGAAATCGAACTCGTTATACGCAGAATCTTCGTGACGATCACAAGCATGCAGCGCATACTCATCGTTTCCAATCCGAAATGTTGCTGATTCCTCACAATACGAACAAATTGCTGATTGACCCTTTTCAACTTTCAATATTTTCACCCACCGTACAATCATGTCATTACTATCCAGAATGCCACTTTTTTAGTAGTTTCATACCTCAGGCATGAAACTTGTCCCACGCACATAAGATAAATTATAGAATAAAGCGTTTTCAAGAGGAGTTGATGTTCATGTTCGATCCAAGAGAATGGACTAAACAACTGAAATCAATCCATGGCATTGTTAGAATTATATACGTCAACGAGCACACGGGATTAGCCAAACTTCGTTGTACCTTTACCAAAGAGCAGCAAAAAGCACTGGAACGTGAGGATAAAAAGCTATCTCATTCGTAAATAGAGCTGCTTAAAAGGAACGCTGAATAGCGTTCCTTTTCTTATGCCGCGGGCTGCTGCGATGGTATGGTATATTGAGGGGATCTGAGCTAACGAATTAGCTCGGTTCATTGTGAATAACGCCGAATACTCCAGTTAAAGTCCCCCATCTGGGCCACTTTTGGGTCATGTGCACAGCGGCCTCATTACTCGGATCAACACTTAAAGATAAAGATGCGAAGCCATCTATTCGTGCTTGCTGGATCAACTCGTGCATCAACTTACCGCCCACTCCTTGACCTCGATACGCCGACACAATAGCCATACCTAACTCCGGAGTCTCACGATCAACAAATCCATACCCTCGATTGGACTCATCGAATAACCTGTACCAGCCGGCGCCTACTGGCGTATCATCCATCAGTGCTATCAAAGCCCTATCCCCTGGCCGTCCCCAGTCCTCGTGGTATTTCTTAAGATTAGGTTCATTCAACAGTTCCTGCTTAGGTGGTTTATTCTCCAAGATGTGAATCGACTCATAGTGCATATCCGTAAAAAAGTCGTAGTCGTTCTCGTCCATTTTTCTAATCGACAGCATCATGTCATCCCTCACCCCATATACTAAATTTTGCTCATTAACAGCTTAACTTTCGAATCGGTATCCGAACCCGGCGAAGCTGTATATACACTGCATCTAAAATCAGCTCGCCCTTGCACCTGCAATGTCGTCAGGTCAAATAAAAGCTTCCCTACTTTTGCATGACGAAATTCGATGAACACTTCAGGCGCACTACTCACATCACTCTGATTCCAAAATGTCCGAAAATCCTGATTCTCACTGCTAATGCGCTCAATAAACTCGCTATACCAATTGTCACCCAGGTATTGCCCGTAGTAGGAGCGAAACATCGCCAAAAAGCCCATTACAAAATCACGCCAGTTAACAGCCAAAGCTTTTAATTCTTTCCTTGTAAAAAGCAGCCAAATGAGATTGCGCTCTTCAAGCGGAATCAGCGCAAAATCCAAAAACACAGCTGCCGCCGCTTGATTCCAACCCACGATATTACATCTTCGATCGGAAATAATGGTGGGGCAATCATGCAGCTCCTCCAAAATTCTACTCAAAGAAGGAGAAACCGTTGGTGCCTGATCAACAATTGTCGTAGGCGCCGGCTGCTCAAGAGCCAGCATGAACAAATATTGCCGCTCATCCTCGTTGAGCTGTAAAGCAATGGCGATTCGGTCCAGGACCTGCACCGACATTTTGATTTCTCTCCCCTGCTCTAACCAGGTATACCAGGTCGTGCTTACACCAGCAATCGCAGCCACTTCTTCTCTGCGGAGGCCAGGCGTGCGTCTTCGGCTGCCGCCTAGAAGTCCAGCATCGCTAGGCTTAAGCCTTGCCCGATGAGTGGTCAAGAACGCGGAAAGTGCTTGCAGCCGTTCCTTCGTATTCACTTCATTGTCCCCCTTAACATCAGCATAGAAGTCATTATACCAGTATAAACGGTAACTTGTAATAGGATAACAAGTGTGACATTCTATTTACAATAGATACTTTTAAGAAGTTAGTAAAGATATTCAAGGAGGCGTTGTATATGAAGCGAGTAGTTGTGACCGGGATGGGTGTTATTACGCCAATTGGCAATCAGGTAGACCTTTTTTGGCAAAATCTCGTAGCTGGAACATCTGGTATTACAAAAATAGATCATATGGATGTATCTGAATATAAAACGAGTATCGCTGGCGTCGTGCGTGATTTCGATGCGGAAGCAGCTGTCGGTCGACGGGATGTCCGCCGCATGGATCGTTATACGCAATTTGCTGTTGCCGCAGCTAAACAAGCAGTGGAAGATGCTGGCCTAACTATTGACTCAACGAATGAGGAACGTGTTGGTGTCTATATTGGCTCCGGTATAGGTGGGATTCATACAATTCTGGACAACTACCGAACCCTGCTGTCCCGTGGACCAAGCCGTGTAAGTCCTACAGTCGTGCCCATGATGATCGCCAACATGGCAGCCGCGCAGGTTAGCATTTTGTTCGGCGCCAAAGGCCCTTCACTTGCGCCTGTTACTGCCTGCGCCACTGGCAATAATGCCATTGGCGAAGCCTTTAAGCTGATCCAGCGCGGAGGTGCAGACGCCGTCATTGCCGGGGGCGCAGAAGCGACGATTACAGATCTCGCGCTGGCGGGCTTCGGCAATGCGACGGCCTTGTCGACGCGTAACGATGCACCGGCACAGGCGAGCCGCCCGTTCGATGCGCAGCGCGACGGCTTCGTCGCCGCCGAAGGCGCCGGCGTGCTCGTGCTGGAGTCGCTCGAGCATGCCGAGCGCCGGGGTGCCCGCATCCATGCCGAGATCATCGGCTATGGCTCAACATCGGACGCCTACCACATCGTGGCGACCGATCCTGAAGGCGCGGGTGCCTACCGCGCCATGCGCGATGCACTCGCCGATGCTGGCCTAGCGCCAGAGGAGCTCGACACGATTAATGCGCACGCGACAAGCACGCCTGCCGGTGATCTGTCGGAGACGCGTGCCATCAAGCGGCTGCTTGGCATCCGCGCGCACGACGTTCCGATCAGCGCGAATAAATCCATGATTGGTCACATGCTAGGCGCAGCCGGTGGTGTAGAAGCTGTCGCGCTGATCAAAACCTTGCAAGATGGCGTAATTCCTCCGACCATTAACTTGGAAAATCCAGATCCAGAGTGTGACCTTGATTATGTACCGCTCGTGGCTAGACAAGCGAAGCTCCATTACGGCTTATCCAGCTCCTTCGGGTTCGGTGGTCATAATGCCGTACTCGTCTTCAAAAAAATGACCACTTAACTGATCCCACTAAAAAACCTAATCCCTTCAGCAACTGCTGCGTGGATTAGGTTTTTCCTTTTGCATTATTTCTTTAGCATCAAAAGGCGGTCATCAGTGGCCGAAGGATTTCCTCTACCGTCCGTGTTGTTTGTTAGCACATAAATATCCCCATTATGTACCTTCACATCCCGCAGTCTCCCTTCACCTTCCAGCATTGCAGTTAATTGCTTGGTATCGGGATTGAACCTATATAGCTTTTTGCCAATTAAGGTTGCAATTAGTAGTTGGCCCTCCGGGTCTATTGCAATCCCCGATGGTGCAATAGCAGTATCTCCCGTTTGATACAGCGGAGACATCATACCTTCCTTTTTCTCCGTTCCGATAATTACTGGCCACCCGTAGTTCTTGCCTTTTTCCAGGAAATTGACTTCATCATGTCCACCTGGGTTTCCCGAAGGACCATGTTCTGAGCTAAACATGCGACCCTGCCTATCCCAAGCAATACCTTGTGAATTCCGATGACCATAAGAATACACGTAAGACTTGGCAAATGGGTTATCCGAGGGAACCTTGCCATCAAGTGTCATGCGCAGTATTTTGCCCGCGGTACTTTTCACATCTTGAGCAAGCTTGTCCGTTCCCGAGTCACCCGTTGTGATGTACAACATGTTATCAGGACCAATGGCTAATCTGCCCCCATTGTGGATATTGCCGCCAGGGATGCCCTCGAGGTAGGATTTGAGTTCCTGCCAAGCGCCGTTGTTCTCCTGCAGGACGACGACTCGATTCAGAATCTTGCCGCCTTCTTCATAAGTATGATAAGCATAAGCTTGACGGGTATTATGAAAGTCAGGAGCGAGTTGTATACCAAGAAATCCGCCTTCTCCCTGAATCTTTAGAGGTTTGTTGAGTTTCACATTTTGACGCGTGACAGTGCCATTACTCATCTTGACAATATGCCCCTCGCGCTCACTCACATAGATCGTATCCTCATCGAACTGAATCGACCACGGTGTACGCAGCTTTTCTGCCAAAATGGTGTAGGCGTTCCCTGTCTTTGCCTGACTATCTACAGGCTTTGATTTATTCGTTGAACTGAGCTTTTCCGTGCAAGCTGAGCTTAGCAACACTATCGCCATCGTGACAATCCCGATTTTCACTGATTTGATCACACACGCGCCCCCTTATTACGTAGTGACAATAAACCTTTTACGAAAAAAATCATACTAATCAGCCAAAGCATACCTATCATCGCAATCATTAGCGAATTATATACAGAACTGGTAAAAGCTCGGGTTTCAAGCAACCGGATCCACCAAAGAGCACCAATCGAGAACAAAACCAAATGGAGCAAAAACCACCCATACCCCATCCTCTTGAATTTCAGCATTAAGAAAAGGACGACCGCCATCACTGGTAGCATAACGACCAAGAAACCCGCTCTCAAGTAAATGATTACCTCCTCTTCCATAAACATAATGCTCGTACCTCCTCACATCTGAGAAATAATTCCAATTATATCGATATGGAGATGAGAAGTACAGTTTACATAATCCAGCTGCTGATATAAAAATAAGGCTGCTCTCAAAGACTATTCAGTCCTCTCAAGTCAGCCCATTCCGTTCCCAAAACTTATTTTTTTTGATTTTTCGTGAAGTCCCATCCGCCAGTTATCGTACTTGCCTTGCCATCAGGGCCAACAACATTGTATTTAAAAGTAATTGCTCCATAACTTAGCTCAATGTTCTCATGTGTATCATAAAGACTAAAATTGCTGATGAAGACTCTTTCCAAATCGATGGTGAGGCTAGCTTGAAGTTGATTTCCAGTGTTTTTCACAAAAACAATTTGACCTTTCTCAATCGCTTTTCCTGTCGTTGTATTCAGAAATATTGGAATAGAGGCGGAATCAAAATTTTTGTTAATAGAAATCGGTTGAGCCGCAGCTTTGCCTGTTCCAGATCCGCCTCCTGCACTAATTGTCGCCTTATTCTCCACTTCGAACGAAAAATCATTAAGCTTAATCCATTTCTCATACCCTTTTGTTGTCGAATCCCCGGTAATCCCATCTAGTTTCAAATAAATGTCATAGCCATCACTTTCAGCAGCTGCCGCTGGAAGTACGCTGAATGCGAGCACCAACACACTAAGAATAAAGAAAATAAATGCCTGTTTACGGAACTTGCTCAATCCAATCACTCCTCGTCGGTTATGTTACAAATTGTAACTATCGACCTAATTATATAGAAGTAACTGAATTTCTATTCCGCAAATCTTTGTCCACAAAAAGAAAATGCCGCGGTGGTGTCCACATGACCTTAGACCTTACACCCTACACCAATCCAAACTCCCTGCCTACCTTCTGCAAGCTGTGCAAGGCAAACGCTAGATCTTCACTCGTATGCTGCGCCGTTACAATTAGGCGAACACGTCCCTTGTCCATGGCTACA
Organism: Paenibacillus sp. 01T422; assembly: GCF_056398785.1. Lineage (NCBI taxonomy): Bacteria > Bacillati > Bacillota > Bacilli > Caryophanales > Paenibacillaceae > Paenibacillus > Paenibacillus sp. 01T422. The sequence goes on from NZ_JBFTQB010000304.1 coordinate 6,198, forward strand.
GTTGGATAGACAATCCCTTGCGCGAATACGCCTTCTTCCAGCAAACGATCAGAGAAACGCATCGTGAGCGCAGGATCACCGATAATGATTGGAATGATCGGTGTTTCACTTGCTCCTGTGTCGAAGCCTAAACGCTGCAATTCACTACGGAAGCCATTGGCATTCTCCCATAGTTTGGTTACCAAGTCCTCGCTCTCACGCAGCACCTGAATCGCTGCCAAGCAAGTAGCTGCTACGGCTGGCGTCTGCGAAGTGCTGAACAGGAATGGCCTTGCCGTATGGATCAAATGTTCCTTGAGCAATTGGGCACCGGCTACATACCCGCCAACGGCGCCAATCGCTTTGGAAAGGGTCCCGATCTGAATGTGTACGCGTCCATGAAGTCCGAAATGATCAGTTGAGCCTTTGCCGTTCTTGCCTAATACGCCGCTCGCATGGGCGTCATCGACATACACAATGGCATCATAAGCTTCTGCTAATTGAACAATTTCAGGCAGCGGTGCAATATCGCCGTCCATACTAAATACGCCATCGGTAACCACAACACGTTTGCGATACTTTTGTGTTTCTTTCAGCACGGCTTCTAGCTGATTCATATCTTTATGGGCGAAAATCTTACGGCTAGCCTTCGTCAAACGAATGCCATCAATGATACTCGCATGGTTCAATTCATCGCTGATGACCACATCGTCTGCACCAAGTATCGAAGATAACGCGCCTTGATTCGTTGTAAAACCGGATTGAAACACGAGTGCCGCTTCCGTGCCTTTGAAAGCAGCCAGCTCCAGCTCCAACTGCTCGTGGATATCCAGCGTCCCCGTTATGGTCCGCACCGAGCCGCTGCCGACACCGTATTTCTCGATGGCAGCAATCGCTGCTTGCTTCAACTTGGGATGATGGGTCAATCCCAAATAATTATTGGAGGACATCTGGAGAATTTTGCGCCCGTTCAGATTCATCCATGTATCAGAGCCGCTTTCCCATACTTTTATCGTGCGGTAACGTCCATCGCGCTTCCAGCCTTCAATATCTGCCGCCAAATCGTTTAAGTAATTCATAAATTGCCCTCCAAGCCTTTGTTTTAGTGTGTAAACACGATTTTCCCGCATTGCCCTTCATGCATCAACCGGAACGCTTCCTCATACTGATCGAGCGTGAATCTGTGTGTGATAACGGATGCAAGATCAACTCGATGTTGGTTCAATAAACCTTTCATTTGGTACCAGGTCTGGTACATTTTACGACCCGTGATACCTGTTGGGATTAATATCTACTGCATAAATCGCTCCAGCTCCACAAGCTTTTGCTACTTTAATGGCAAGCAAGCCAATCGGTCCTACACCGATGATAGCAACTGTTTTACCTACAATGTCTCCGGACAAAACGGTTTGAACGGCATTCCCTAACGGGTCTTGCAAACAAGCAATCTCAAAAGGCAGCTCAGGCGCATTATGAATAATATTACTTGCTTTCACCACAGCGTATTCGGCAAAACAGCCCGGCGCGGTAATTCCAAAGCTTTTGGTATTCGGACAAACATGCCCATTTCCGGTTCGGCAAGCCTTACAAGTGCCGCAAATCATATGTCCTTCTGCTGAAACATGATCTCCGATCTTAACGCCTCGTACGCGGTCCCCAATATCGACAACGATACCTGCAAACTCATGCCCGAACACATTCGGCGTCAGCACCGTTTTATCAGCCCAAGCATCCCAATTGTATATGTGCAGATCCGTTCCACAAATGGAAGTCGCCTTAATGTGGACGAGCACTTCATCGTCGCCAATCGTGGGAACGGGAACTTCTTTCAGTGTAGCACCGGGCCCCCGGTGTTCTTTAACCAACCCTATCATCGTTGCGCCCATCTTAATTCCTCCTAGGACAAATATGCAATATAATACACATACGTGCGTTTTACTGTCTATATATACCATAGTACACGAATGTATGTTATATTGTAAATAGGCGATTTTTACGGACAAAAGTTGAATAAAAGGAGTCACTTTGATGCAGGAACCGATACACAAAATGGTAGGCAGAAAGCTGCTGAGCATACGGAAAACAAGAGGTTTAAGCTTGGATCAAGTTGCAGAATTGACAGGTGTCAGCAAGGCGATGCTAGGGCAGATCGAACGAGGAGATTCTAACCCAACCATCTCTGTTTTATGGAAAATTGTGAGCGGACTACAAATCTCCTTCACGAGCTTGATTGAGGATGATGAACCGAAGATTACCGTTGTTCGTTCCGAGGATCTTTCTTCCTTTGACGAAGAAGACGGCCAATATCGTGCTTATCCCCTTTTCCCTTTTCATCCCCAGAAAAGTTTTGAAATCTACACCGTCGAGATGGAGCAAGGCTGCACTCATGCCTCAGAGCCACATAACGAAGGTGTCGAAGAATACATTCTAATGGTCGAAGGAAAGCTGCAAATCGCTATTGCGCAGGAAAGCTATATTCTTCAGCCTGGCGACGCGATCCATTTCACAGC
>NZ_JBFTQB010000305.1:0-8290 GCF_056398785.1 Paenibacillus sp. 01T422
GACCCGGAGGGACCATTGAGATCCGCTTAGGGAGTGTGGCGGGTACGCTGGTAGGCACTTGTACGGTACCGTCTACTGGAGGAGGGCAAATTTGGCAAACGGTAGGCTGCGGAGTAACGGGTGCCACGGGCGTGCAGAATGTATACCTCTTTTACAAGGGAACTGGCGGCCCTCTCTTCCATCTGAACTGGTTCCAATTTAGCCAGTCTGCCATGGTAGGTGGCGTGTATAAACTCATCAATGTCGGGAGCGGAAACCTTGCCATGGACGTGAAGGGAAATGCAACGGCGAATGGGACGGCAGTCATTGCGTCACCAGATATCGGCGCTGTAAGCGAGCAATGGAATATTAGCGACAATGGCGACGGCACCTTCAGGCTCCTTGGTGTCCCAAGCGGCAAAGCGCTGGATGTTACCGCAGCCACAACGACGGACAACTCAAAGACGATTATATGGCCTTATGGGGGTTCGCCCAACGAAAGGTGGAAATTCAACGCTAATGCAGATGGCACCTATACAATTGTCGGTGTCCAAAGCAACAAACCGTTGGATACGCTTCTAACCGGCACCGAATACTCGGTGGTTATTAAGACGGCGAACGGTACGGCAAGTCAGAAGTGGAGACTGGTCAAACTGCAATAAGGATGAAGATTTGGTTAAAGGGTGTCCTTGGGCACCTTTTTACTAGTAAATGGATAGCTCTAGATTTTTCGAAATAATCCTTACAAGGCCTTCGAACAAGATCGAGGAGGAGATATTATGAAGAAASTAAAAGCAGGTTTCATAAGCATGATGGTTAGTWCTCTTCTTGTAACAAGCATAGTTTCAGTGGGGACATCGAATCAAGCTCATGCTAATGTAGGAAGTACGGCACTGCCTGTCCAGAAAACTGGCAATTGGGATGATTTGAAAATCAATTGGACAACGCCGGCTAGCGGGACAGAGCGAACCCTTTAACAATTATAATCCAAACCGCAAAACAGCTCTAAATAGTACAAGAAGCCTGCTGGCAGAAGCGGATACAGCAACAACAGTAACGTATCGCGAGCAGAAATTAAAACAAGCTGAAACGGCTGCCAATGGGATGTGGGGATATGCGTATATGGCTAACTTTCTGCCCATCGGCAATATTGTCTTGGATGTCCCGAATACGACGGGATATACGAATTACAATCGAGAACTTCATTTGGATAAAGCTGTTGTGACTACCACGTATAAAGTGGGTAACACGACTTATAAGCGCGAAGTATTTGCTAGCTACCCCGATCGTGTTATGGTTGTCCGAATGACCAATGACGGCGGTCAGCCGATGAGTATGACAGCCAAGATGACGCTGCCGAATGAGATGAACGGACATGGAACCATCTCTTCATCGGGCAATGAAATCCAAATGACAGGAACAGCCCCTTACGCTTACGCTCAGTACCCAACCACCCTGTGGGCAGACGGGAGAGGCATGACGTTCGATGCTCGTCTTCGCKCCAGAACGACGGGAGGAACSATMACAGCAACYGGAGGSAATTTRAACATTTCAGGCGCTTCGGTCATYGAACTYCTATATGCCGATGCGACAAGCTACAAGGATCCGTTTACGAATCCGAATCCAAGCCAAGGCGGCAACAATCCTACTCCAATCGTAACGGGGATTATGAACGCGGCGTTTGCCAAAACCTATGACCAGCTCCTGAGTGCCCACCAGACCGATTATCGGAGTTTGTTTCGCAGGTTATGGACGGAAGTTAACGGCAATACAGGTGATGCCAGAGCCAATGTCCTCTCCTATCAGTATGCGCGTTACGTTTCCATTTGCACTTCCAGAGCGAATACATTTGATCGACCGCATAATCAGCAGGGAATGTGGAATTACATGTGGAGTCCTCGCTCGAATGGAGCGCATTTTTTTAATGAAAATGTAGAGAAGATGTATGCATTGACTTGTTGCTAATAAGGATGGTTATCTCGTGACATCGCCCTCTACTTCACCAGAAACGAAGTATGTTTTGTCAGATGGCACAAAAATTGCTGTGAGCCAAGGTTCGACGATTGATATGACAGTCATACGAGAACTGTTTGAAAATGTCCTTGAAGCGGGGAGCATATTGGAAACAGATTCTCCTGCGGATGTTGATTTGCTGAATCGTATTCGAACGGCTTTGTTGAAGCTGCTACCTTATCAAATTGGAACTGGCGGTCAAATGAAAGAATGGAATAATGATTACGCGAACGTAGATCCAAGTCATCGCCATGCTTCCCATCTCATCGGTGTCGGTTTCCTGGATCAGATCACGAAAAGAGGCACGCCTGATTTATTTCAAGCAGCTAAAGTATCGCTAAACATGCGTAGTTCAGGCGGATATCACCCGGATAGCGGGTACATGTGGGCACGACTAAATGATGGGAATAAAGCTGCTGCCCTTGCAACCATTTATCCGACGAATCCTTCGGTAAATGAATGGCAAATAAAAAGCGCGTATTATCCAGAACTCTTTGTGCAAAGTCATACCGGGGAAATTGAACTTCTCCCTTCGCTGCCTACTGCCTGGACAAGTGGCGAAATTACAGGCGTGAAAGCGAGAGGCGGGTATGAACTGAGTATCAAATGGGCAAACGGGCAGCTCGTATCCGCTCAAATTGATTCCCCGACTGGTACGGTTCCTGTAATTCGGTACGGTAATCAACTTCTGAATCCGTTTACAGATTCGAGGATTACATTCGTGCGCGGAAATACACAATCTGCATTCAACCAAATCGAAGCAGAGAACTACGACAGCCAATCAGGCGTCCAGCTTGAGAGCGCCTCAGACAAAGGCACGGGATATGATCTCACATCGATTGACAATAATGACTATACCGTCTATAACAATGTTGATTTTGGAAGTGGCGCAGCTTCATTCTCAGCYAGAGTTGCGAGCAATGGACCCGGAGGGACCATTGAGATCCGCTTAGGGAGTGTGGCGGGTACGCTGGCAGGCACTTGTACGGTTCCGTCTACTGGAGGAGGGAAAAATTTGGCAAACGGTAGGTTGCGGAGTAACTGGCGCCACGGGCGTGCAGAATGTATACCTCGTTTACAAGGGAACTGGCGGCCCTCTCTTCCATCTGAACTGGTTCCAATTTAGCCAGTCTGCCATGGTAGGTGGCGTGTATAARCTCATCAATGTCGGGAGCGGCAACCTTGCCATGGACGTGAAGGGAAATGCAACGGCGAATGGTACGGCCATTATTGTGTCACCAGATAATGGCGCTGCAAGTGAGCAATGGAATATTAGTGACAATGGTGACGGTACGTTCAGGCTCCTTGGGGTCCCAAGCGGCAAAGCGCTGGATGTTAACGCAGCGACAACCACGGACAATTCGAAGACGATTATATGGCCTTATGCGGGTTCACCGAACGAAAGGTGGAAATTTATAGCCAATACGGATGGCACCTATACAATTGTTGGTGTCCAAAGCAAGAAACCGTTGGATACGCTTCTAACCGGCACGGAATATTCCGTGGTTATTAAGACGGCGAACGGTACGGAAAATCAGAAATGGAGACTGGTCAAACTGCAATAATTCAATTGGCTTGGTTAAAGGTGCCCTTGGGTACCTTTTTTTATTTATAGATCTTAGAGATTTCAGGAGAGGGCAGTTGTCCTGTCCCAGTTCAAAAATAATCATGAATAGGACAAAAAACATCATGAGCGTGCCGCTCAGGAATCGTTATAATTTACTTGAGAGCAATTTCCTGTACCCATACTTGTAAGCGTTTGCAAAAATTGTCGAATGAGAAGAGAGGATGAACCCAAATGAAACATACCATCATTTTGAGTGCCGCCTTATGCACACTATGCAGCACGTTTGCCTTTGCACCTGCTGCTTTTGCGGAGGACGTGTCCCAATTTACGATGTCGACGTCCGATACGGAATCAACGGGGGAATTTACCATCACCTTGAAGGGGGAGCAGCTCACAGATTTATATGCGTATGAGGCCAAATTCAGCATTGATGCAAGCAAGCTGGAAGTAGTCAAGGCGGAAACGAAAATAGAAGGTTTCTCCATCTCGCCAATTGTGAAAAACAATGAAGTAACCATAGCACACACGAAGGTCGGTAAAGTTTATGGCGAAAAGGGAGATGTCATTCTAGGCACCATAACGTTTAAAGCCCAAAAAGTAGGAACAACAAATGTGAAGTGGACATCCCTGAAAACGGTGGACCACAATTTGAAAAGAAAATCCTTATCTTTAAATGAATCGCAAGATTTCACCAAAATTTTCAGTGACCTAGCTGGGCACTGGGCGAAACCTGACATTATGGAGATGGTCGGCAAACAAATCGTGGAAGGCATGGATGACGATCATTTCGCGCCAGACACGAATGTGACAAGAGCGCAATTCGCGACACTCATTGCGAAGGTATTAAATCTGAAAGATGATGCCGATCAAACTCCGTTCGACGATGTTGCTTCAGGCTCTTGGTACGAGTCTACGGTGAAAAAGGCGTATGCAGCAGGTTTGATTAATGGCATATCCGAGCATGAATTTGCCCCGGAGAAAAACATTACGCGCGAGGAAATGACAGCGATGCTCATCAGAGCGAAGGCGATTGCAACTGGAACGAAACTGGAGGATATGCAGGCGACTGGAGAAATTCCGTTTGGTGATGAGGCTGCCGTCAGCGAGTGGGCCAAGCCCTTTGTTCAGCTTGCTGTGGGTGCGGGCTTAATGAACGGAAGATCAGATCAAGCATTCGTTCCACAGGAACATGCCAGCCGAGCCGAAGCGGTGGTCGTACTAAAGAGGCTTTTAAAAGAAACTGGCCATTAAGCCGAGCGGAATAGAAGCGGCAACTCAGTCATGTCGAAATATAAGAGTTTTTGTCGTATTCAAAAGGAAAAAAAGGACATTTCCTTAAAATGACCGAATGTAAGGTGAGATAGTCATCTTTTCTATTTTGACATGACGGGGTGCCCAGAATGAAGTTCTTAGCTAAACCGTGGACGTTTTCGGCGACGCTCCATGTCTTGTTAGTTGTGATGGTGGTGTTCCCCATCGTGATCATTTCGACAATGATTCTGCAAGTATATAAACGCGATCTGCTGCAGCAAACGACAGAACGTTCGCTGCAGACGCTGCATGCGGTCACCTACTCCGCCCAGCAGGAGATCAGCAAAATCGAGTACGTGACGGCGGCAGTCGGAGTCGATCGGGATATCTTGTCGATTGCCACTCAGCTGCATCAAGCGGATGAAAGCAATCGTTATGCTTACATTAATGCGCTCGGGCTTGCGCTTAGCCGATATACCTATTCGATGTCGAGCCAGCTTCTGGCGATCCATTTCTTCTACAAAGATGGAGGCGTGTATTCGTTCCAGCAAAATCTGTCCACGGATGAACAGGAGGTTCGTGCGATGGAGTGGTATCGGAAGACTTTGCAGCAAACGGATAATGTCCAGTTTCTGGGCTTGCAGCGTATGATGTTGTTTGGCCAGACCGTACCGTCAGGATTATCTGCAGCCATTGCGCCGAGCGCTTTTCATACGTTAAGCGATGTTGAAATGGTTTGTTTTACACTGAACGAAGAAGCGTTCGATAAAATTTTCCTACAGCAGCCTTATGATACATCCGCTTTCGTCATTGTGACTGGAGAAGGGCAAGTCATCGCATCGAGCAGCAACTGGGATGAAACGAGTGAGAGTTTTGCAAGGCTTGAGCAAACAAAGTCGTCTAGTGAAGGGCATTTTATCGACAAAGCTAGTGAGACAGAGATGCTCGTCACGTATGCAGCCGTTGGCCAAACAGGGTGGAAAGTCGTGCATGAAATTCCGTATAGCGAGCTTACCGCCAATTACAACCGAATTTATAAAGTCGTCCTGCTTGCTACCTTTGTTGTTATTGCAGTATTTTTGCTCATTTCCTTTTATTTAGTGAAAGGTCTGACAAGACCTATTCATGTGTTGGTACGCAAAATGTCCCTGGTCATGGAGGGGGATCTGAATGCCAAAATCGGTACATCTGGCATTGCCGAAATGGCTACGCTTGGCCGTACGTTCAATCATATGCTGGATCAGATTAAGCTGTTGATTCGCCAACGCGAAGAAGAGGAGCAGATGAAAAGGAAAGCTGAGTTCGCCGCCTTGCAGTCGCAAATTAACCCGCATTTCCTGATTAATACGCTGAATGCGATTAAGTTGATGGCGCTCATCAGCAAGGTGGATAACATTCGGAACATGACCAATGCCTTGATGAGGCTCGTTTCTTCTTCTTTTAACCGGGGAGGCATCCTTACACGCTTTTCTGATGAAATTGATAATTTGAAGCATTATTTATACATCATGGAAATCCGCTATGGTCATAAATTCGAAGTAGAATGGCAGATTGATCCGCAGGTGGAGTCGAAGTATTTGCTCAAGCTGCTGCTGCAGCCGGTTCTGGAGAACAGTATCGTACACGGGATGGCGGGCAAGGAATCGCAGGGTAAAATCGTGATAGCCGCCAATATTCATGAAGGCAGTCTATACATCGTCATCGCCGACAATGGCGAGGGAATGACGGAGGAACAGCTTCAACAGTTCCGGGCGAAAAGCAGTCCTCATACGTTTACGGGGATGGGATTTGCCAATGTGCACCACCGCATTCAGCTGCATCACGGGGAAGATTACGGTTTAAGACTAGCTGCCAATGAACCGGAAGGAACGAAAGTGACCATGAAAATCCCGCTAATTTTCAAAGATAAAGAAGAAGAATCGTTCTAATGGTTCAAAAAAGATCAACTCTATGACCGAAAAGATCATTTGGATGCGTTTACATCACGGGTATGATGGAAGTAGAACAAATGATTACAGAATCAATCATTGGAGGGGTAACGAAGATGGGAAAAAGAAAATTAGTAGGCACTGCACTAGTCAGTGGGATCATGCTGCTCAGCACCTTAACAGGTTGCGGCAAAGATACGGCTACACAGCCGGCGGCATCCACCAAGCCTGTAGAATCCCAAGCGGCAGCTGCGCCGACACCGAAACCGGCCAATCCTGTTAAGCTGAAGCTGGCAATGTGGGACGCAAAAGGAGATTTGACATTTTGGCAAGAGAAAGTGAAAGAGTACACCAAATTAAAGCCGAACGTAACCGTTGAAGTGGAAAAAGTGCCCGACAATGGCGGTCAGTACTTAAAGGTACGTCTAGCTGCCAACGATTTGCCGGATCTATTCTATTTGAAGCCAGGGCATATGCAAATTTACAAACAGTCACTTCTGACTCTTGATGAATTAAATGGAGCTAAAAATAATAAATTCCCGGCCAAAATTGATGGAAAGATTCTGGGAGCACCTCTCGTGTCATTCTCCGAGTTCGTTTACTTCCATCCGAGTGTGTTCAAGGAACTGAACTTGGAGGTGCCGAAGACGCTGCCAGAGTTCATGTCTACGATGGAGAAAATTAAAACGAACGGCAAATACACGCCGATCGCAATTGGAGGCAAGGAAGACTGGACGTTCTATCCGTTCATGGAATTCGGACCTCATATCCTTTCCGGCGATGAAAACTACTTGGGAACGTTAGCCAAGACACCTGAACCGTTTGGAGACGGCAGCACATTTGATAAAGTTGGCAAAGTAATTAAAGAAATGTCGAGCAAGAAGTTAGCTGGACCGGATGCGCTTTCGATCTCCTTCGATCAATCCACACAGCTGTTTGAATCCAAGAAGGCGGCTATGATCGCTGCTGGTCAATGGTACTACGGGGATTATGCCAATCGTGTGAAAACGGACGAAGACTTGGGCGTGTTCCCGCTCCCTTTTAGAAACTCCGAAAGCGAACCGTTGACTTCCATGACGCTGTCCGATATGAATATCGGCATCAACAAAAACAGTAAGAACGTAGAAGAAGCCAAAGCGTTCTTCGAGTGGATGTTCAGTAAAGACGTTTACCAAGGTTATATCAATAACGCCCAACAGTTCTCCACGATAGGCGGCGTGAACTCGGAAATTCCTTTCTTCAATAAATGGACGGAAAAGTATCCATTTAAACCGTTCATTTACTCTGCAACGGATGAAGCTTTTGCAAAAGTAAGCGGCGCAGCTCAATTCGATTTTAAAAAGGCGGCTCAAGAAATCTACTCAGGCAAACCGATCGATACGTTAGAAAAAGAACTAAACAATAAGTGGAAAAAAGCGGTTGAATCGAACAAATAAGTTTGGAAGAGAAGGCACTACCTAGGCGACTGGCATAGTGTCTTCTCTTATATACAGGAGTGATTATATGAATTATCGGATGCAGCAAAAAGTCGTAATTTTCTCGTTTCTATTTG
>NZ_JBFTQB010000306.1:0-6601 GCF_056398785.1 Paenibacillus sp. 01T422
CAAGTAGTCCGACGATTAAGATCTGAATCGTTTCAATTCCCAGGTTAAAGCTAATTAAATCAACAGCCAGCTCACTTCTCGGAATATTCATTTCCTTCAAAATGTCGGCAAATCCCATGCCGTGAATAAGCCCGAACAAAAAGGTCAGTACCCAGCGATGGCTAACCGAGGGACACCTGATATTATCAATGGCAACATAACAAATACTAAGCGCAATAGCAGGCTCTACAATCATTGGAGGTACATTAATAATGCCAAGAACCGTTAAAGTTAGGGTGCAGCTATGAGCAATTGTAAAAGCGGTAATCATAGTCGCATATTGTTTAAGTGTTTGGCGTGCAATCAGCAGGGAAAACAGGAAGAGCAAGTGGTCATAACCACCCAATATATGGCTCATACCCAGTTTAAAAAAGGAAAACCAGCCGTTCATCGAATTGGCATGCTCAGATTCAAAATCCTTATCCGTCACTGCCATGTTCCATGTACGGAAATTACCGGATAGGGCTTCTGTGCTTTTCTGATCACCATGATGGATGGTTAACAGGTTGACGTAGTTCGTTTTCGCATCATTCATGTAAAGATTATCGATTAATGATACAGTCATCGAAGGCGATGCTGGAGGATAAACGGCTTTCAAGACCAGCTTTGTTGCGTCCCCTTGCTGTTCAAGCGCTAAGCTTTCCAATTGGGTCCAAGCCTTCGGTTCCCCGTTAATTTTAAAAGTTAGCTTCTCTTTTAATGTGGCTTCCATCCGCTCTTTCACAGCGCTGAATTCTTCTTGATCCAGCTTGTTATCCGAATTGATATCACCGTTCATTAGCTCTATGACAGATAATTCGTCCAGTGTGTAGATCATCTCGGTTTGTGATTGGGTCAGATTCAGCGTCGTATACCCAGCACTATAAGCATGGGCATAAGCGGCTTGCGTGAAAGGGAACACCAGCGCAGATACTAGAGCCAATAAGCACAATATCGTACGCATAATAGGAGCATTAATCTTGATCATCTATTTTCCCTCCAGAATTTTCATATTAAAGACAAAACCCTCCCCTATCTGCAATTAGAGGAGGATTCTATCATTCCGTTTACTGCTTATTTATTTAGGAGTCTCTCAATCACAACGGCTGCTTGAGCACGTGTTGATGAATCATTTGGTTCGAAGTTATCATTGTAGCCAACTACAATGTCTTGACTTGCGGCTAATGCAACGCCAGCTGCAAGAGATGAATTAATCGATGCACTGTCTTTAAATTTACTTAAAAAAGCGTTAATGTCTGTTTCATGCTTATAGCCTTTGACAGCCACAAGTGCATTCGAAGCAATTGTTGCCATTTCCGCACGGCTAATTTTTTCATTTGGTGCAAATTGTTCAGCTGATCGTCCTTGGATGATTCCCGCCTTGGCAGCAGAAGCGACTACAGGCTTGAACCAATCCCCGTCGTTTACATCACTGAAGGATTCGGTCGCTGTGGCATCTTCCAAATGAAAAGCCTTTACAATCATTGCAGCGAATTCCGCGCGTGTCACTTCAGCATTTGGCGCGAATTCGCCTTCGCTGCGACCCTGTACGATTCCTTGCGCAGCTGCGATTCCAATCGATTTACCTGCCCATGCTTGAACGTCAGCGATATCTTTAAACGCTACTTTGTTCTCAAAAATGGCGTAAGTAGAAAATGATTTGCGTTCACCTTCGGAATAATTGCCTTCTGCGTCGTAACGACCGCCATAAAACTCTAATTTCCCATCGACAATTTTGGCTAGAGAGAATAGATCAGAATTCAATCCTTGCACCGTAATCGGGAATTTGATAATGACAGGTTTCGTGAAGGTTGTATTTGTGCCAGAGCTATTAATAAACTCAAAATTGTATACATCTGATGCCATTTTTAAGTTTGTAACTAAGTTTCCTGCTGGTTGCTTTTTAATCGTTAGCGTCGTATTTCCGGTAAATTGATCTACATCAACGGCTAAGGAAACTCCGTTTATTTTAAATGAGATCGCGTCAATTCCAGCTTCTTTGGCTTTGCTAACTAGATCAGCAAGAATTGGGATCTCTGCATTATTTACAGTTTGCGTGCCTAGATCAAGTGTTGCAGTTACTTTAACTTCAGCATTTGGATCAAATGCTTTTAATTTATCACTCATAATCGCTGCTTGATCATTAATTGTTTTGAACAAATCAGTGAACGCGTTGGCATTTAATTCAACCTTGGCTGTATCACCAACTATTTTAACCGAACCAGAAACATTCAATGTCGATTGTTGTTCTATAGCCTTCTTAACCACATCGATCGCCTGTTTAAGCGCTGTTTGTGCATTGCCCCCATTGTTTTTGGTGCCTAATAGCTCATTCAGCTTTTGGTCCGCATTTTGAGTAATTAAAACAAGTTCTTGTGGGGTAATCGTTGTTACGGGAGTAGCGGATGGCGCTGATGCCCAAGAACCTCCTGAGGAGCTGTTAGGTGGATTTCCCACACTTTCCCTGTTTACATTTAGAACAAGGCCAGGCGTTATGCTTTCCTTCGTTGCCCCGACGTTCTCGGTAGTGGTTGTTACATTGGTTTCTTTCATCATTACTTTCGCAGGATCATTACCCGTATACGTAAATGTCACATTACAGATGTTTACTTTTCCATTGTAAATATTATGGTTATCAAAGAAGCCAAAATAATGAACTCCGTCTTTTTCTTTGTCCACTTTATTATTGCTAGTAATGGTACTTGTGTAATCTATTGATTTAATTTGGATATTACCTTCAAGGCTTAAACCAAATTCAGCGCCACTAAACAACGCATTGTTCGTAACCATGATGCCCACTGAGAACTCGTTTGCATTGCTGCCGACAGTAACACTTGGCTGTGAGAATTCTACACTTTGAAGATTAGTAGCAGCGAATGCAGTTACTTGCAAGGATAGGATGCATATAAGAACGAAGATCGTCATCATTTTCATTTTCATTTTCTACAAGGCACCTCTCTAGTTTAAAATCCAGGAAAAGGCATAAAGCCTTTTCCTGTGAAGGTATATCAATGAATATCCAGGTATCAATGAATATCCAGGTATCAATGATTACTCAAGAATCTGCCTTAGGATTAGAGTGAAGTCTGTAATATCAACAACATTATCTGAATTGATATCTGCAAACTTAGCAGCATTCCAGTTTGTATCACTTGAAGTAGCTCTGTAATACTGTAGGGCTTTGGACAAGTCGGAAGCCGTTAATAGACCGTCGTTATTAAAATCGTAATAGCTGATAACGGAGCCTGTCTTCCCAGTGATCGTAGATTTAGTATCTTTATTCAACCCAACCGAAGAAGTAAGTGAGCTGAGAAGATTTAAATCTGCTGACGCCACTTTCTGTGGTCCTTGAACCAGCTCAAAGGTAAGTTTAACAACATCTGTAGGTGCAATTGTCGAGATAGCTGTTGTTAAGCCTGCCACAACCCTAACGGAGTTACCTTCTAATTTGCTGTCAATTACTCCAGCGTTAGGAGATACTAACTCAGCTTTCTTAAACTTGATTCTTGTGCTGTCAAAACCGAAAGTTGCATCTACGGTGTTTACGTAATTGCCATTGGTGAGTGCATAGTAGTATTCAAAGGTGGATGGATGAACATCTTGCGTTTGTTTAGAATATACTTTGGCTTCCGTATCTTTAACCAAACCATAGGAATCAACGACTTCCATTGTATCGGTTCTAAACGTTTTAACCGTAAGACTTGTTGGAGTTACATCAATCGTAGAGAAGGTCGGAACACGAAGCTGGCTTCTAACTGCGGAGTATACTTCTGGTGTTGTCTGTAAGGAATAATACTTACTACCGCTTGCTGAGTTCGCCGTGAAGTAAGTAGCGCCTGTTGGGTTAACATCTCTTCCTTGACTGTCAACAAGCTGGTTTTTTTGCGGTTTGTCGCCTTTCATAACAAACGTTCTGACATAAGAGTGGTCATGTCCCATGAAGATCATGTCGATATTCAGTTCATCAAACGTTGGGAAAAGGCCTGCTCTCAAATTTGTAATCGAAGACTCTAAAGAATGCGTTCCCGCTCCATAAATATCATGGTGGAAAGAGACAAACTTCCATTTGGCATTCGGAACAGCAGCAACGGTTTCCTTCATAAATTGGACATGTGCTGCTGCGCTGCTATTGTTTGTATTCAATACCATAAACAACGTGTCGCCTTTGGTGTAATAATAGTCGCCTGGACTAACCGTCGTGGCACCTAAAGTAGACTGGTTGGGCTGACTGAAGTGATAAGCATAATTCGCACTGCCATCGTGGTTACCAACAACAGTTGCTACAGGCAAGCTTCTAAGCACACTTGGACTTAGGAAAGCATCATACTGGGCTTCACTGTTATTCGTTTCCACCTGATCCCCTGCAGACATAATAAAACTCATCTTAGGGAACATAGCAACCGCTTTGTTCAGAGTGTTAGTCCAACCATATGTATCATTGGTTACACTCCCGGATGAACCAATTTGCGGATCCCCTACAAACATAACGCTGTAGTTGTACGGATCTTGTGATGAATAGTAGTAAATCGGACTCCAGTTGGTGCCGTCTCCTACTCGGTACGCAAAATCTGTATTAGGCGTAATACTTGTAAGCGTTACTTTGTTGGAATAATAAACATTCGATGAAACTGTCGCCGCTTCGGAAGAGGTTCCTGTGAAGGTAACTGCGTTAGAACCACTAGGGAAATTACCGCCTACCACAAGAGCCTTATATGTTACTTGGACTTTGGCAGCGACCGGATTTACGTTCGTATAATACGTTACATTCAACTCGGATTCGTTCTTACCTGGATTGAGTACGATGTCTGAAATGGTATAAGTACTTGCATCTGCATTGACGATTGAATTCAGCTTGAACTTATCTGCAAGTCCAGAAGGCAAAAGAGAAATAACTAATAGAAGGGCTAAGACTAGTACAGTGATTGTAGTAAATCGTCTTTTGGAATCAAATAAACTAAGCATAAATGAACCACTCCTATAAGATGATAGTGCCCCACCGCGCGGTTAGTATTTGAAAGGCACTACTCATACTGTAACCTAGAACTGTAAAAAGAATTATATTTTTGCGTGTGTTAATTGTAAACATAAAGTATACAGTTCATGATAACAATAGATTTAGTAGTTAGTGAATTTACGCTAGATAGGCTCTAATAAGCGCTATTAATCCGAGCAATGAAAGTACAATCAAAACAGCAGGAATCGCCCCTTTGATCCTGCGGATCGCAGAAATTAGCAGGTACATAATCAGCACAATCACAACTAAACTGAGAACAATACCTACACTATAGGCAATTAATGAAGATACCACGTGTTGACCATTGTTGCTCATTCTACTCAATACCTCAGCAAAACCAAAACCATGAATCAAGCTAAAGCAGGATATTAACCATAAATTTTGTTCCTTGTTCTTGTTTAATAGCAAGTTCAAGGCGACATAAAGAATACTAAGTGCGATGCCAGAATCAACAAATTTGCCCGGAAGCATCGGGATATGCAGACCGGCCAAAATCAAAGTCAGCGATTGAGCAGCTGCAAAAATACCAGCAAACACTAGCAGCTGCTTCATAGATTTCACACCTATAAGAAGGCTTAATAGAAACAAAATATGCTCAAAACCAAGCAACAAACTCTCATAACCGAGTTGAAAAAATTTACTGATTGCATGCCCAGAGCTCAATTGACCTACTTGAACCTCACGAAGATCATTAACTAACACGGCATTTTGCTGAAGCTCACCGAGCGCTAACGTTACATAATTGATGTGCCATTCATCCATATCAAAAACCAAGTCGTAATCCAATTTAACATGTTGAGGATTAGTTCTCACTGGGTACTCCAAAATCGCTTCAGCAAACGGCTGATTATCCTTTTCGAAGTAGGTAAGCTGTGTCAGCTTTCCATCAAGCTGCAAGTTATCCGCATACAATTTGATTTGAGAGAGCAGATATTTTTGCACATCGTCTTGAGAGTTTCTAACGAATTGATTTAACACCTCAGGGGTTGTGAATTGTCTGTTCGGATCATTTTGTGTCGCTCCTGCTCGCATATCGTACATATCGAGTTGTAATTTGTATGTAATGACGCCATCTTTCATTGAAATATCCGAATAGGCTAAGCTAGCACCGTCATGAGCAAACGTAAGAGGARCCCATAAAATGAATAATACTAACGATAATGCAAATAAACCAAATCTCTTTTTTACCACTTAAATCCCCTCCTGATCTGCTGCTGCAATATCTCGGCTAACGTCTGTTTATCAATATAAGCCCATTATGTTAGAGGGGAGTCGTGATCATATATATTTATTGTGAAGGACTTAAGTTGTAAGGTCGAAAGACAAGGCCACCATTACAAAATCCGCAGGAGTATTGGTGAGCCCGTTACTTAAGAAGGCAGCCGATCCAATTTGGTCGGCTGCCTTCTTAAGTTGTTCACGTTCATATCATAGAACCCAACCATGTTCATAGAACCCAACCATGTCGAATCATTTAGAGTTTTCGATACCGTAAAATTAAAGTGATAACGAATAGTACAACGCATAAGGATAATGTGTTTGTTACCAAAAAGGCTAAGCCAGCACCAG
>NZ_JBFTQB010000307.1:0-9319 GCF_056398785.1 Paenibacillus sp. 01T422
GGGGTGGGCAGAATGATAGTATTGAATATTGTAATTAGTTTATTTGTCATAGTCCTGCTGCAATTTGCAGGGATGTATGTATTTAGTTTAATGACGCCCTACCGCGATATGGAAGAAGTAAATAAGGGGAATGTAGCCGTTGGAATCACAATGGGCGGTAAATTCATAGCTACAGCTATCGTGCTGGCGATTGCCGCATATAGCAATTCCTCGATCTGGCACATGAGCTTGTGGTTTGCGGTAGGTTACGTCTGTTTGCTTGCTACTTACTGGGTATTTGATTGGTTAACGCCTGGCGTGAAGCTATCCGATCAATTGAAAGATGGAAATGTAGCAGTCGGCACATTGCTGGCTGCCGTATATATCGGTATTGCTCTTGCAGTCAGTTCGCTCATTATTTAGCAAATCATTAAATCGCGATTGTTGTAATTTCCACGTCCCTAAGTTGCGAGAGATCTAGAAATTGATTATTAATTTTGATGAGTGGTCGGAAAAAGTCGGTAGGATTGGTCATGACGATTGTACCGACTCGGCCGTCGCTAAGGGACACGGTTTTCCCGATAAAGTTAGGAATCATGTTACGAATAAATACCTGTGTGATCTTCGGATCAAGCTGTCCAAAGCTCATCCGGTGAAGCTCTTTAAGAACAAATAAGAGGTCGCGCTTATCTTGATACACGCGCTTGCTGATCATAGCGCTATACACGTCTGCGACAGCAACGATAAGCGAATAAGAATGAATCTCCGTGCTTTTTTTGCGTAACGGATAGCCAGTGCCATCCATGCGCTCATGATGCTGAAGAGCAACGAGTGCCAATGCGTTGTCTTTCAAAGAGTTTTTGATGATTTCATACCCAAAGATGGTATGCTTTTGAATTTCATTATACTCGTCATTCGTTAACTTACCGGGCTTAAATAAGATTTTCTGGGGTATTTTACATTTTCCTACATCGTGTAAATAGCCGGCTGTACCAATAACAAGAGCTTCTTTATCGCTTTTGTTCATCCATTTGGCAATATAGTAGGAAAGCATACCTACTTGTACACTATGTTGATACGTGTAATCATCTTGGCTGCTTAATGAAAGAAGCAAAGAAACGACGTCATTCTCTTCCTCAAAGCTGGCGATTAACGGATTGAAAGCGGATTCTATCATATCCATAGAAAGCTTTTCCCCGTTTTCTGCAGAACGAAATATGTCTTTAATGCCGGAAATGCAATCATGGAAGGAATTTAATTGAGCCAGCTTCGCTTGTGAGGATTCCACTGGCACAATTTCGGCTTCATTAACCCTTGGGGCAATATCCACATATTCCACATTATGGCGGTTAAGCATCATTATATCGCTTGCATCCACCACGGTACCTGCTGATAGAAGATGAAGTCCTTTTGTACTATAGGAATCGGAAATCAGTTTATCACCAACAATTAGTTGAAGTACGTGTATATGCATTGAAGTTCCTCTCCCAGTCCTATATTCGTGTAGGTATATTGTAATACTACATCCCTATATAACGGCTGTAAAGACTTTTGGCTTGAATTAAATCATCCGTTCCTTGAATGAGGACGCGACCATCAGGGAATATAACCATGTGCAAATCCGGGCCTGCCTGGAACTTTAAAAGGAACCTGTTTCGCTCAACCGAACCTAACGGTTTCAAGCGCTCTTCCCAGTATTCAAGCGGCTTGGCAGCAGGAAGTACAGGATGAATCTGAACCGAGTTACGACCGCATAAGGATTGAATGGTGTCGCTGTCAATGTCAGTCTCCAAGTAGTCGTACTGCTTGCTCACACAGGCGGGACAATCCGCCTTTAGTGCGTTGGTCACGTTTATTGCGGAGTGTTGGTTGAACCAAAGGTCCCACTGCTGCATCCGAAGATTCAGATGCTCAGTAGCGCCAACTAGTAGTTTAAGAGCTTCAGTTGCTTGAAATGAAGCAACGACATGTATAATTCCGCCAATCACACCAGCTGTATCGCAGGTTTCTGTCGTGCCAGCAGCGGGAGCTTGATTGAACAAACAACGCAGGCATGGCGTCTGCCCTGGGAGAATCGTCATAGAGACACCTCTTGAAGCAACAGCGCCGCCATAAATCCAGGGAATGCCCAATTTGATGCTCACATCGTTGATAAGGAAGCGGACGGAGAAGTTATCCGTGCCGTCTAAAATTAAATCTACATCCCCTAACAAGTCTTCGGCATTCGTAGCGTTAAGATCCATGACATGAGGTTCGATTGTGACGAGTGAGTTCACTAGCTGTAATCGTTTGGCTGCAGCAATCGCCTTAGGTGTCATCGTTGCTGCATCTTCTTCGTCGTACAACATTTGCCGTTGCAAATTGCTCGCTTCTACAAAATCGCGGTCAATCAAGCGGACATATCCGACTCCAGCTCGCACCATATGATTGGCAAGAACGGTGCCCAGGGCACCCATGCCAACGATAGCGACACGACTGCTAATAAGTTTGCGCTGTCCTTCTACTCCAATAGGGGAGAAGAGCACTTGTCTTGAATAACGCGCATCTACCCCGTTTTCTTGCTCTGTATGTAAAAATGTATCCACGTAAGTCATCTCCAATTCGCTCTAATCCGTAAGTGTCGTTTGCAGTGGATTCCAAGGGCCAGTTTGGCTGCCCTTCCATTCCGAGCCATCTTCCCAAATTTCTTTTTTCCAAATGGGTACGATTTGTTTCAACCGTTCGATTGCGTATCGGCTAGCCTCGTAGCAGCTTGCCCGGTGAGGGGAAGAAACGGCAATTACGACGCTAGCTTCCGCAATGGCTACCTTCCCCAAACGGTGCGTAATCGCACTAAGTGTGCCCGGCCATCGGTCGGTGATTTCTTGAGCGATGGTTTCCATTGTTTTGATCGCCATCGGCACATAGGCTTCATACTCCAAGAGAACAGTGCGCTGCCCATGCGTCATCTCTCTCGTAGTCCCAATGAAGAGGAGCGAAGCCCCATGATTGGGATGGTTTACTTTGGCGGCAACTTGTCCAGCATCAATCGGATCGTAGGTAATTTCAAATAAGGAGGGCTGCCCGCCTGACACGGGTTGGGAAAAGCAAAATGAGCTTATGGGATRAAAGGAGAATGGTCAGGATGCAAGCAGATTTACGCATACAAGTGTCAGACCCACATCTAACAAATGAAACATTTACTGTACAAGAACTCGTTGATCTGGCGGAGATGAAATTGGCGCTTGAGGACCGTGTTCCGAACGTTTCAGGGGATGCATTTGATTTAAAAGCATGGTATCGAAGCTGGAAAAACAKCCGTGGTGGACAAGCTGAAAGCGAGCCTACACATGTGAAAGTAGAGGCTGTTGATGAATTTCAGGCGTTAATGTCGTGGTCGGAAGTAGACTCAGCTCTTTTTCTCTATGCTCAAGACGAAGAACCATTAAAGAAGGGGTACCCGATTCGCTTGTATGTGCCAGATGGAAGCAGCGAATGCCTCAATGTCAAAAGTGTTGTACATATCTGGTTTCTGCATGATGCCACACTTGGCGAAGAAGCCACCTTTGGTTTTAAAAATAAAGTAACGCTCGATGARTTGAAAATCAAGAGATGAGACGACTTCTGATTTTACATACGAATGATTTGCATAGCCACTTTGAGATGATGCCCAAAATTAGTGGCTACTTTAACCAAGCTCGCCAGGACTGGCCATCCGAGCAAGTGTTGACGCTGGATATTGGCGATCATATGGACCGGATGAGCCCTGAGACAGAAGGTACCAATGCCATTGCTAACTTGGAAATCATGAACGCAACAGGCTATGATGCGATGGTGCTTGGCAATAATGAAGGGCTGACGTTCACGCCTGACTTTTTGAGAGCTACTTTCAAGGAGCATGCGCGCTTTCCTATTCTTGGAAGTAATATTTATGAAAGAGCAACGAACCTCACTCCTGATTGGCTGCTACCATCGTTGACGATTGAAAAGTCTGGTTTGAAGATTGGCATTATAGGCGTGACAGCGGCTTATCCGGCTTATTATGAGCTGCTCGGTTGGGATGTAACAGATCCGTTCGAGGCTGTGAAGACTCTTACGGAGCAGCTGCGCCCTCACACAGACCTCATCGTGGTCATGTCGCATCTCGGTCTGCCGATGGATAGACGCATAGCGGAAGAGATCGAGGGCATCGATGTGATCCTTGGCGGCCACACACATCATGTACTGGCGGAGCCGCTCCTGATCAGCGGCACCTATCTGGCTGCGGCCGGCAAGTACGGGCAATATGCCGGCCACATCGAACTGGCCTACGATCCGGCGCAGCGCCGGATCGCCCAGTTCCAGAGCCGCGTCGTCCCGATGACGACGGGCAGCGTAGAAGACAGCAGCGTTGCCGCGCTGCTGGCACGATTCCGCATCGCCGGCGCAGCGGCGCTGGATGAAGAAGTGGCGCAGCTGCGGGAGCCGCTGCGCCTGGACTGGCACGGCGAATCCCCGCTTGGCAACTTGCTTGCCGCCGGGATTCGCCGCTGGACCAGCGCCGACATCGGGCTGGTCAACAGCGGCCAACTCCTTCAGGGACTGAAGGAGGGGCGCTTGACGCGCGGCAGATTGCTAGAAATCTGCCCGGGGCCGATCAACCCGTGCCGCCTGCTGCTGAGCGGCGCGGATTTGCAGCAGGCACTCGAAGAGTCGCTGCTGCCTGAATTCACGGAGAAGCCGATACGGGGACTCGGCTTCCGGGGTGAAGTGCTAGGCGCGCTTAGTGTCGACGGTATCACCGTCGAGTGGGACAGCTCCCGCGCGCCTTATGAACGTATCGTCGCCGTGTACGTAGGCGGAGAGCTTTTGGACCCTGGCCGTGACTATGTCGTAGGCACGATAGATATGTTTACTTTCGGATCCGGCTATTTATCCTTAAGCCGTGGGAAAGATGTGGTGTACATGCTGCCGGAGTTTATCCGTGACGTGCTTGCCCGCGAGCTTACGGATCATGAAGCGATTGCAAGCAGCCACTCAGCAAGATTTATTGACCAAAGGGCATCAGCAACGAGGGGGTAGACCCCACGAATTTGTCATTAAAGTTGTCAGATCATACATGTTCCAAGTAAAATAGATAATTGGACAGGAGTCCGACCATAATCTTTTACCTTTAGGGGGAAACCATGCATACTATTTTTGAAGCGATCATTATTGGGATCGTAGAGGGGTTGACCGAGTTTTTACCGGTATCCTCAACAGGACACATGATTTTGGCGCAAAGTTTGTTGAACACGCAAAACGACGAAGTCATGAAAACTTTTGATTTCGTTATTCAGCTCGGAGCCATCATGGCTGTTGTCATTATTTATTGGAAACGTATCTTGTCATTGTTCGGCTTGGTGAAAAGAAAAAGCGAAAGCAGAAGCGGGAAAAAACTGAATTTACTACATATTCTTATCGGAATTTTGCCTGCAGGAATCATCGGTATATTGTTTAATGATGTTGTCGATGAGAAGTTGTTTAACTCGACGACGGTTATTATCGGACTTATTCTTGGCGGGATTTTGCTAATCATTGCGGAGAAGAAGAAAGGAAGGCCAAGTACCGAGGTATTGGATGACTTAACTTACCGTCAAGCCTTCTTCATCGGTTTGTGGCAGCTTGTGTCGATCTGGCCAGGATTCTCTCGTTCTGGTTCCACGATTGCAGGAGGGATGCTCTCAGGCGTTAGCCGTGCAGCTTCTGCAGACTTTACGTTCATTATGGCAATTCCGATTATGTTCGGGGCTTCCGGCGTCTATTTTTTGAAAAACTATGAAGCTCTTTCTGCCAATGACTTCGCTTTTTTCGCAGTAGGCTTTGTGGTGGCTTTCATCGTAGCTCTGTTAGCGGTTGTTTCTTTCATTAAGTTTGTTCAAAATATGAAATTGACCTATTTTGCCTACTATCGTTTCGCAGTAGCAATAGTATTTGCACTTTATATGTTTTTAAAATAAATGCTATTGAAATAAAGTGGCGAACCGCGTCGAAAGATGCGGTTTTTTTTGTTGAACTTTTAGATGAAATCTATTACATTTAGATAGATAATAACGTTCAGCTACTCGGGGGTCCTTACATGCTGTTAATGCCGATCAACAAGTGTCATCCTGGAATGAGGCTGGCTAAGAATATTTACAACGAAGATGGTATGGTTTTACTTGCTGTTAACGTTGAGCTAACGCAGAGACTAATCGATCGGCTATTTTCATATGGTATCGACTATATTTATATCGTAGATTCCCGGACCGATGACGTTATTCAAGTTGATATTATTCAAGATGAAAYGCGAAGCAGGGCTGTACACGAAATTCGGCATACCTTTAAGCGGGTCATGGAGGATTCGAACAAGCGCGGAGCTGTTAGCTATTATGATATCGGACGTAATTTCCGTGATGTGATGAACATGATTATTGATGATCTAAGTGCTCATCAAGGTGCAATGGTCATGCTAAACAATATGAATATAAAAGATAATTATTTATTCCAGCATTCGGTGAATGTCAGTATATACGCCATCATGCTCGGAATTAGTTATGGATACAGCCGTGAAAAGTTGGAGACGCTTGGACTTGGCGCTTTGCTGCATGATATTGGAAAGACCAAAATTCCACTAGGCATCCTCCGCAAGCCTTCTCAGTTGACTAAGGATGAATTCATGGAGATGAAGAATCATACCACGTATGGTTTTCAGATTCTGAAGGATGAGCCGAACATTCCGCTGTTGTCTGCGCATTGTGCTCTTCAGCATCACGAACGGATAAACGGAAGTGGTTATCCACGAGGTTTGCAAGGCCCGGATATTAATGAATTTGCGCGCTGGATCGGTTTAGTCGATTCCTACGACGCTATGACAACTACTCGTGTATATCGCAGGCCATTATTGCCTCACGAAGCCATGGAGCAGCTTTTTGCAGGTTCTGGTACGATGTATGATCAAAGCCAAATTGCGTTATTCCGTGATAAAATTGCGATTTACCCGCTTGGTATCACCGTGAAATTGAACACAGGCGAATTCGGGATTGTCTCCAAATTAAACTTAACGGTTCCGCAGAGGCCGGTCGTTCGAATCCTGGAGGATGAAGCAGGTAGTGAACTCAAAGAACCGTATGAGATTGATCTCTCTATCAAGCATTCGGTCCTCATTTCAGAAATCGGTGAAATTAAAATCGAAGAACTGAACACAGAATCGGGTATGCCAACTCTACTTTGAGATAAAATAAAGATAACGAACATCAAGAACCTGGGATCCCAGGTTCTTTTTGCAGATCAGGGGGATGTGTGTGAGAGAATCAGCGGTGAAAGGCAAATTTTGGAGATGGGGATACGCCATGCACCGTTATCGCTGGCTAGTCCTTACGCTTTGCGTGCTGCTGTTCCTTAGCTTCGCGCTATTTGCACAGAAAACACCCGGTATACTCAAAGATAATGGCTTTACGCCAAAAGGAAGCGAGTCGGATCTCGGTCTCATCCAGCTGCGGGATGAGCTGGGTGTACCCCTGACGACGATTAATCTGGTCTATACGGGGGATGTCCTCGATATGACCAAGCAAGAACAGCAGCAAGCTATCATGGATTCACTGGGGGACTTAAAGAAGCTGCCCTATGTAGAAAATGTAAGCTTCGTTGCCACGCCTCGAAATGAAGGGCATCTAGATGTCCAGGCTGTGAACGTTTCGCTCGATCTGGATACAGACCCGGCACTTGAGAGGTACCCCGAATTGAAGGAACGCGTGCATCCTCCTGCTGGCATGAAGGTATATGTAACGGGAGGACCTGCTATTTTGCACGACATGCAGGAAGCGAGCAAGCATGATATTGCCAAATCGGAAGCCATTGGCCTGCCCATCGCGCTTATCGTTTTGTTAATTGTTTTTGGAACACTAGTGGCGGCGCTGCTGCCAATGATCGTGGGACTCATGAGTGTAACTCTCACACTTGGGATTACCTATTTTATTGCCCAGCATCAGTCCTTATCGAATTTTCTCCCGAATATGGTGACGATGTTGGGACTTGCCGTCGGAATAGACTATGCGTTATTCCTGGTAAGCCGCTTCCGGGAGGAGCTGAAGGTACAACCTAATGTAGCTGAGGCGGTAGCAATGACTTGCCAGACAGCTGGGAAATCCATTTTCTTCTCTGGCATTGCGGTATTGATCGGGTTACTCGGTATGTTGTTCGTTGATCTCACGTTTTTTCGCTCCTTGTGTTTAGGGGGGATCATTGTCGTATCCATATCTGTGGTTGTCGCCAACACCATGCTGCTAGCTCTTCTGGGGTTGCTCGGCAAGCGGATTAATTCGCTTCAGGTGCTCCCTAAGCGCTTCCGTAAGCAGGAATCATCCCGATTCTGGGAAAAGATTGCCTATGGTGTGATGAAGCGGCCTGTTCTACTTGTCATCCTGGTTGGGGGAGCCTTAATCTATGCAATGACCCCCATTGGTCAAATGAAGCTGAGCGTGCCCAATGCCGAGGTGCTGCCTCCTAACTATGAGTCGCGATATGGATCGGATTTGCTTAAAACAGTGTATGATCCTCGGATGATGGGGCCAATTCAAATCGTTGTACATACGGAAGAAGAAATATGGGAAGAGTCCGCAATACGTCAAGTTCGGGCATACGAGGACAAAGTGAGGGCTGTTTCGGGTGTCAAAGAAATTCAAAGCTACCTCAGCTCGCTAGGACAACGTACAGATGCTGAATTAGCAGGTATGTTGAAGGCTCCCGGAATTAAAGAGCAGATCGAAGGGGGCAAGCTGGCGAAGGGACATACTGCGCTGCTTGTTGTTGTGCCTGAGAAGGACCCGGATGATCCGTCGACGGATGGGCTTGTACGGAAACTTCGCGCATTGGAGCGAGAAGGACTGGGTGTGGCGGTCACGGGCGGACCGGCTTACCGGCTTGATATCATCGATCGTATTCAAAATGAAATACCTTCCGTGCTCACTTTTGTCATGGGGATTACGTATATCGTCCTTCTGCTTGCCTTCCGGTCTATTCTGCTGCCTCTAAAAGCTGTACTCATGAATATGCTAAGTCTAGGCGCAAGTCTCGGATGCGTGGTGTTAGTGTTTCAGCACGGCTATATGGCAGATTTGCTGCATATCACGTCTATTGGTTATGTCAGCGCAACGCTGCCGGTTATTATTTTTTGCGTAGTGTTTGGCATCTCGATGGATTATGAGGTCTTCTTAATTTCTCGCATTATGGAGGAGTATGAAGCAAGCGGAGATAATGACAAGAGCACGGCGGAAGGGCTCAAAAAAACAGGCAGTTTAATTACAAGTGCGGCATTTATTTTGGTTGTCGTCGTCGGCTCGTTTATCTTCACAGATATTGAAAT
>NZ_JBFTQB010000308.1:0-6564 GCF_056398785.1 Paenibacillus sp. 01T422
CACAAGCGCTGCTGCGTATTGTGCCCAAGCCGGGCCAAGTGGAAGGCGAGATCAAACTGAGCCGAAGTGGTGCAAATCATAAGGGAGAAGCCGTTGATTTGGTGAAGCTGGACCCGAGGGGGAAGGAAATTCGGGATATCCGGGGCGACGAGATCGCGATGATTTTCCAGGAGCCAATGAAGGCGTTCTCTCCTATTCATACCGTAGGCAATCAAATTATGGAAGCGATCTTACTGCACGTGACACAGGATAAAAAAGAAGCATACCGCATGGCGGTGGACATCCTGCGCAAGGTGGGCATGTCCAATCCCGAGCAGCGGCTTAGCGAATATCCGCATCAGCTTTCGGGCGGAATGAGGCAGCGGGCCATGATCGCCATGGCGCTGTCCTGCAACCCTTCGATTCTCATCGCAGATGAGCCGACGACGGCCTTGGATGTCACAGTCCAAGCGCAAGTGCTTCAGCTGATTAATGATCTGAAGGCTAATCATGATACTTCGGTTATTTTCATCACACATGACCTTGGCGTTATTGCCGAAATGTCGGACGAAGTAGCGGTCATGTATCTTGGGAAAGTCGTCGAATACACGGATGTGGACTCCTTATTTCATCATCCGAAACATCCGTATACCAAGGCGTTATTGAATTCGATACCGGCCATCGGCAGAGAGAACAAAAGACTGGAATCCATTGAAGGGACCGTTCCGTTCCCGATGAATTTGCCGAATGGCTGCGGCTTCTATACGCGCTGCAAAATGGCGATTGACGGAGTGTGCAACGTAGCGGACGTGCCTCTTGTCGAGGTTAGAAAAGATCATAAAGTTCGCTGCTTACTGGTTCAAGCGGAGCTTAAAGAAGCCGAGGTGGTCTCATGACGGTGCAAACAGATGAACTCATTCTTGATGTGAACTATATGCGGAAATATTTCCCGATTAAAAAAGGTTTTTTGCAAAAAAACGTAGGTTATGTCAAAGCCGTCGATGATGTCCAGTTCCATATCCGTCCTGGTGAAACATTCGGCCTCGTCGGCGAATCCGGCTGCGGCAAAACGACGCTCGGACGCTGTATTCTTCGCGCGATTGAACCAACCTCAGGTTCGGTACGCTTTCGGGACCGCCAAGGTCAAATGCAGGAAGTGCTGCAGCTTGACGCCAAGGAACTGCGTTCTATTCGGCGAGATATGCAGCTTATCTTCCAAGACCCCTATTCCTCGCTTAATCCTCGGATGACGGTGCTCAATATCATTGCCGAGCCGCTCGTCTGTAACGGCATGTCGCACGGCACTGAGCTCAAAGAGCGAGTGGCTGAGCTCATGGAGATGGTTGGCCTGAACAGCCGACATCTGGAGCGATATCCGCATGCTTTCAGTGGAGGCCAACGTCAACGGATCGGTATAGCCCGAGCTTTGGCGACGAATCCCAAGTTCATCGTTTGCGATGAAGCCGTGTCGGCTTTGGACGTATCCGTACAAGCGCAAATCATTAACCTGCTGCAGGATTTGCAGGAAAAACTGAACTTGTCCTATCTATTTATCTCTCATGATCTCGGTGTCATCCAGCATATATCTAACCGTGTCGGCGTTATGTATGTTGGCAAAATGGTCGAGACAGCGGCAACGAAGGATTTGTTTGCTGCTCCCAAACACCCTTACACAGAAGCGTTGCTC
The DNA here is from genome assembly GCF_056398785.1 of Paenibacillus sp. 01T422. NCBI lineage: Bacteria > Bacillati > Bacillota > Bacilli > Caryophanales > Paenibacillaceae > Paenibacillus > Paenibacillus sp. 01T422. The sequence goes on from NZ_JBFTQB010000308.1 coordinate 1,667, forward strand.
TCTGCGAAGCCAGTACCCGATCCTCGCAAGAAGGCGAACCGCATTATATTGCAAGGTGAAGTCGCGAACCCAGCGAATCCACCATCCGGCTGCTATTTCCATCCGAGATGTGCCTACGCCAAAGACATTTGCAAGAATCAGGCTCCTCAATTGAAGCAAGTTGGCGATGGGCATTATGCAGCCTGTCATTTTGCAGGTGAGCTTGACCTCAGGGGGGCAACGTCGATATGACGTATATTCTACTTACACTCCTCGTTTTCTTCGTGTGCCTTAGTCTGATTATGGTGGGTTCCTTATGGTATATGAGGGTACTACTCGAGAAAATGGTCGGAGGCAAGCTGCGCGACCTGGAGACGCTGACAGCAACGGGTACGATACCTGAAACATGGACGGCCAAATATACCGAGCGTATGATTCAACATCAGAAGCTGGGTAATGCCAAACAAGTGGACCGAATTGAACGATTGGCACGTAAGTCCTATTTGAACAAAATCGGCAAACTGATAGCTTTTGTCAAAAAATCGACATTGGTAGAAAGTGAAGAAGCGCGAAAAGCTACGCTGCGTATCCTGCAAAGAGTGGAGCGGGAATGGAGGGACGCTAACACGTATGGATCCTTTTCTTGAGATGAAGCAGCGTGATCCGGCGGCAGGGTATAAATCGGTAGGAATTACCGTCATTACTGCGGGGCTGGGCATTATGAATTGGTTCGAACTACGGAGCCTGCTGCTGGTTTTGCTTACTTTTTTTGGCGTTAAACGTTCCTCGTGGCAGGGTATTGATAATTTATCATTTCTGCTTATGGGTGTCGTTTGGCTCGCTTACGTGTTCTACTGCCAATATTATTTGAAAAAGAAAGCGGAAGCTAAGCAGGTGCTGCAAGCATCAGCTCATCTGTTGGCGATTCAGTTGGGGATTTTATTTGTATGCAATCTCCTCTCACACGTCTTGCTGAGTGTACCTTTTGAGACGTATATGATGCTTTTTTTATTGATTGAAGGCGTTTTGACTCTATTGCTAGGCTGGTTTGCTTGGGGTGCGGCTCGCAAGAAGCTCTTGCGATAATTTGTAGACAAAGGTGGGTTAGCCGGTATGGATATAGGTGTTGTTTCACGCAGCTTTCCGCAATTATCGAATGAAGAGGTGGCGGCGCTGCTCGCTGAGCGCGGGTTCAGATGGACAGAGCTTTGCTTCTCGCAAACGGATTCGAACTACTGGCGCTACAATGGGCGGAGTGATCTCAGTGATTTAACGGATAAAAGAAGCCAAGAGATCGTAGAAACCTATCGCAAACATGGCATTGAAGTGGCCTCGATTGGCGTATTTACGAATTTGTTGGAAACGGATGAGCAGGAAATGGAGGCGAATTTGCGGTATTTTGAACGGCATATGCAAATTGCTGCCGGGACCGGCGTGCCAGTTGTTGCAACAGAGTGTGGATTCATTCCGGGAAAAAGAGGTATTCAAGCGGATTCGTATGAGAAGGATTTCGATCGTTTCAAACAACAGATAAGCTGGCTTGGTGAGCGTGCTGGTCACTACGGTATCAAGCTTGCGCTTGAGCCCTGTGTCCTTGATGTTGTACCTAGTGCTAAGCGAACGGCTGATTTGCTGGCGCAGGTCGGATCGCCGCATATTCAAGTGCTGCTAGATCCGGCAAATTTAATTGCGAATAGCTCAGAAGAAGAAATGTTCCAGTATTTAGCGCCGCATCTGGCTTACTTTCACGGAAAAGACCGTAAAGTCAATGATACCTACGGGCGCTGCGTTGGGGACGGGGACATTGACTGGAGGAAGCTGCTGAATCTATATCATGAGCAAGCCGAAGGTGTTCCTTTTATTTTGGAATATGTGAATATCGATAATTTCTGTGAAATTCGTGATCGGGTGATCGCGTTTGACCAAGCCCGCTAATTGTCCTCTACATCGAATCGGAAATCTGAAGTTCAGGGAGGTGTTTGATGATGCTAGTCGCGGAAAGGGTTCAGCACATTCTACGGCTGGTTAACGAGCGGGGAAGCATGCGCGTCACTGAACTCAGCCAGATATGCCGGGTTACGGAAGAAACGATTCGCCGGGACTTGGATCGCTTGGAAAACGAAGGACGTCTCCTTCGCAGCTATGGCGGAGCGATCCGTCTGCAGCCGCAAACGTCTGAAACGTCGTATGAGCTGCGGGAAACAGTGCATGTGACGGAAAAGCAGCGTATTTCGGCTGAGGCTGTTAATTATGTGGAGCCCCACGACCGCATCGTCCTTGATGCGAGCTCCACGACCTGGCATATGGCAGCGCTGCTGCCTGACATTCCGCTCACCGTCATCACCAACTCCTTGAAGGTGGCTTTGGTTCTTAGCGAGAAGAAGAACGTCAGCGTCATCAGCACAGGAGGCATTCTTGTGCCAAATTCACTTTCTTTCGTTGGACCGCTGACGGAGCAGGCCTTGGAGGAGTATCATGTAAATAAAGCGTTCGTATCCTGCAAAGGCGTACATATGGAGCGGGGCATTAGTGAATCGAATGAAATGCAAGCGAGGGTGAAGCGTAAAATGGTCGGCATGGCCGAACAGGTATTTGTCCTTGCGGATTATAGCAAATTTGATATGCAAGCTTTTACCATGATCGGGGCTTGGAACCAGATTCATCATCTCATTACAGATGAACAAACACCGCTTGATCATGTTCAACTGCTGCAGCGTAAGTTCATCAATGTCATCCAAGTTTAAGTACCATTTAATATGGCGTAATCCCCTTGTAAGATGGCTGAAACCGCAATGAAAGTGTAAGCTGGATGCCTTATGATGAAGACAGAAGCAAAGAAAGGAATTGTACATATGGTTAATCTCCTGCGACAAAGTCAATTCATGAAAGACAAGCAAATTCCGTTCTACATTAACCGCTGCTTCCATCATCAAGATAATACGCCGTTGGTTCATTCACATGACTTTATCGAACTTGTTTATGTGGTTAGCGGTAATGCGGATCATGTATTTGAAGGAGAATCCTACCAGATCCAGACGGGAGATGTCTTTATTATTAACCCCGGGGAAGTTCATACGTATCGTACGAAACCCGGAGAAGGCATCGAGATTATTAATTGTCTCTTCACGCCAGAACTCATTCATGAGTCGCTGCTGAAGGAATTGGGCGTGTCACAGTCCATGGATTACTATTATGTACATCCTTTCTTACATACAAGAGAACGCTTTCATCATAGGCTGAATTTGATGGGGCAGGTTTCCAATCATGTTCTTACTTTACTTGAAACAATGATTTCTGAGTGGGAGCATCACCGGCCGGGCTATTTGCCCCTCATTAAACTGCAGATGCTCCAGCTGCTCATCCTGCTATCTCGCTGCTACTCCGATTCTACTAATAAGGAGAAAAAGAGTTCGCGATCAGCGAATCATACGATACTTGTACGCCGGATCACGGGGTTTCTGGAGCGTCATTTTGATAAAAAAATGTCCATCCCCGACTTGTGCGAGTTGTTTAATGTGAGCAGCAGGCAGCTGAACAGGGTGTTTAAGCAGGAAACGAATCAAACCGTAACGGAGCGTATTCATGACATTCGAATTGAACGGGCGAAGCAGTATTTGACAGAAGGCGATGAGAAAGTGATTCATGTTGCACAGCGTGTAGGCTATGAGGACCCGGCATTTTTCACACAATTGTTTAGACGGAGGGTTGGGTGCTCGCCAGGACAGTACCGTGATTTGCACGGCGAAATTCTTGAAAATACACAGGAACTTCAGTAGAAGAAACGGGAGGAATAGGCAATGACGTTAAAGGTTGCGGTAGTTGGGGTTGGCAATATCGGTTCAATTCATGCGGGTGTGTACCATGAACATGCGAAAACAGAACTTGTAGCTGTATGTGACATCATCAAAGAGAAAGCAGATGCAGCTGCGGCCAAATTCGGCTGCAGAGCTTTCTATAGTGTGCAGGAAATGCTGGCTAGCGGCATTCATTTGGATGCTTGCTCGATGGCGACCAAAGGGGAAGAGAATGGCGGAGAGCATTATCAACCTACAATGGAGCTGCTCGAGGCGGGCATTCCTGTTCTCGGGGAAAAGCCGATTTCCAACCGGATTGATGAAGGGGAGCGGATGGTGGCGCTTGCCAAAGAGAAGCAGATTCCTTTTGGCGTCAACCTGAATCATCGGTTTACACCTGCAGCGCTTCGTGCGAAAGAATGGGTAGAAGRAGGCCGTCTCGGTCAATTACATATGATTAATATGAAAATGTGGATCAATAACCCGGTGGAAACTTCGCCTTGGTTTCACTTGCGCGCGCTTCATCCACACTCCTTCGATGTGATTCGTTATTTCTGCGGAGATGTGAAACGGGTAGCCGCCTTCATGATGAAAGGTGAAAATCGGAAAATTTGGTCGAATACGCAGGTTATGCTCGAGTTTGAAAATGGAGCTATCGGGAACCTCGTCGGCAGCTACGATGCTGGAGCCAGCTATGGCTTGGAGCGCTGCGAAGTGGTCGGTTCCAAAGGCCGATTCGTGTTGGACGATGCTTGTGAGCACTTAACGTACTACCCTCGTCATAGCATTGCAACGGAAAGCTACAGCTATTTGGGCGGCATGCGCCATTTCAACGAAACATTTAAAAGCCGGATCAGCGATTGGATTGAGCAGCTGGATGCTAAGGTGCCTTACGATCAAATCAACGGCTCTGGTGAAGAGGCGCTTAAGGCGCAGACGATTATCGAGGCAGCTATTCGTTCATTTGAAACGTCAAGCATTGTTGAACTTTAACTTAGGGAGGCAGTAAGCCATGATGCAATTAGGGATAAATTCGGTGTTGTTCAAAGATTTCGATTTCGCTACGGCTGCGCAGCATATCAAGCTTTGCGGTTATGACGGTGTGGAGCTCTCAGCGATCAAAGG
>NZ_JBFTQB010000309.1:0-6562 GCF_056398785.1 Paenibacillus sp. 01T422
CGGTAAGGGGCGATGATGGTTCTTTGCTGATTTCTTCCTTGCAATAGAAATAAATCTGGACCCAGCTGTTCGATTCGCAGGATGCCTCTTCCACCTGTACCGTTTTTYGGTTTGACGTAGACGAGTGAGTGTTTCTTTATAAATTTCAGCAGTTCTTGAACGGAACTGTATCGGACGGTAACCGGCAGGAAAGGGCGGATACCTTCATTTTCGGAAAGAATCTGATGCATCGACCATTTGTTGGCTAGCGGCCGGCTCAGAAAGATTAGTTTGGCATGCCGATTACGAAATGCTTTGAGCATTTGATAGTTCGCAGCTGCTTTGTAGCGGCAACGGTCATAAATGACAGGAGGCATCGACGTGCGGCGCCGAATCCATTTGCGTAATGTAGCATCATAGGTTAATGTGCGTACCGAGTTGTCAGCTTCGACATCGGTCGGCGAGAAAACTTCGACCTGAACGCCCATTTTTTTACCTTCTTTACTGAGCCTTTGAAAGTAAGAGAGTTCTTCCAGCCGAGATTTGCTTAAATAAATAGCGAGTACGCCTAGTCGTTGTGAAGACAAGCATAATCACCTTCTTCTTCCATTATTTATTAAATAAAGGCTGTAACGAATAATGCGTTCAAGTGATTTTTTGCGGATTTTCGGTTCGTCGAATTTCATTGGTTTGGAGTTCGCTTCGAAGAACCAGATGTGGCCTCCAACATCGACACCAATATCCATCGACATTTCACCAAGTTGATTGCCTGACGATTTTTCAATTTGAGTCGCGAGTGTGACGGCAGCTGTTTCAACTCGTTTCAATATGCTTTTTGCTTCCTTTGGTCCGAAGCCCTGTGAGAGCAGCTTGAACGGATCATCGATTGAACCGCCTCGAGGAACGTGCGTCGTGATGCTGGCTTTACCTGCTACACGTGCGCCGACACCTGACACGCTCCATTCTCCTTTGGACGTTTTCTGAATGAGAGCTCGTAAATCATATGCCCGCTGTTTGTACCTTGCTAAAGCAATGCCTTGCTGAACAATGTACTCGTTAGAGCCGCGGTGGCGATTCCATTCGTTCCAAAGCTCCGAGGTGGAATTATGGACGCTATAAGTCATTTGTTTGTCAACCTGGCGGCTTAATCGGTATTGGGTTTGTGCGCTTTTCGTGGTTATTCGGTCTATGCGCATAATACCTTTTCCCGCTTTGCCTTTCACCGGTTTCAAATATAGCACGGCGTGTTTGCGCAGGAGGGAAGACATGTCGTCAGCTGAACTTAATTGTTTGGTATCGGGCATATAAGGTTTGCTATCCTTGGCTCCGTTCAGCCAGCTAAACAAGGTCCATTTGTTAAAGAAGGATGGATTGAATAAATGAACACTGGAGCTGCGATTGCAAGCTTGAATCGTTTGTTGGACTTCGGGTTTCATTTCCATTTTGCGGTAAGGAATCCGGTTGTAGACGACTTGAGGAGCGGGAACGAGTTCCCTGCTCCATTTTTTGTTTTGACTGTTGTAGCGGAAGCCGTAGATCTCATTGCCTGATAGGTTGAAATCCTTGGTTGTCACGACATACACATCAACCCCAAGCCGTTCACCAGTTTGAATCAAATCAAGGAAATTGTGCAAATTCCCGCGGAATACTCGATTGCTATCCTTCACAGTGAGAATGGCAAGTCTCGGATTCGACTCTTTATTGTGCAGGAAGAAAGCCATTAGTTTTCCCTCCTAGAGCGGAATCGACTTAAATAAAGGCAGTGCTCATAAATATTTTGTAAAGTAGCAAGGTCTCCTTCTTTCAATGACGGGTGCTTGAAGATCGATCTACCTGGTTTGGCATTCGCTTCGAACATCCAAATTTTCTCATTTTGATCGATACCAATATCGAATCCGAGCTCTCCGAGCAAGTGGTTATAATTATTTTCGATTCCTTCGGCGAGTTTAATCGCAGTTTCTTTGGCGTTGCTGAGCACCTGCTCCGCACGGCTGCCGTAGATTTGACGAAGCACTTGATCTGGCGTCATTAATTGTCCGCCGTTACGGATATGGGTGGTTACGCTGCCCTTTCCTGATTTCTTGGCCCCAATGGCGGCGACGACCCAGTTGTCACTACCGTTCTTCGTCATGTGGAAGCGGAAATCAATGGGACAGTTGTCAATTTCAATGAGGCGGATGCCTTGCTGTGCCACGTAATTGGATAGACGACCCCGTCCCGTCCCGAGCATTTGCATGAGACCTTCGAACTTTCCATAACGGATAAGTACGTTTTTACCGCCTTTGCGGTAGCGAACAAAATAACCGCGTTTCGGGTTATAGGTCACCCGGAAAATACCGATGCCCAAGCTGCCACCCGTTGGTTTCAAATAAATAAATTTATGCTTGTCGAGCATTTCCTTAATTTGATCCGCAGATGGATTAATCCGGGACTCTGGAACGAATTTGTAAGCATCATCGCCAGCTAACATTTTGTAGACATCCCATTTGTCAAAAAAGCTCCAGTTAAATAGCGGTATCCCTCTGCGTACAAAACGATCCTTAAAGCCCTCCATGCCGGCGGACTTCTCAGCTATACGGCTGGAGAGGCGGTTGTAGACGACATCTGGCAGTGGGAAGGTTTTACGAATCCAGCCGCCACCTTCTTTGGGAATGATGCCCGTAACGGTCTCCTGTACCCAGTTAACCCCTTTCGGGCTGAAAGCGAAAATAAATGACTTGCTTGAACCTGTATTTAAAACCTGACGGATGAATCCGGTTTTTGTACCAAAGGGAGAAGAACCGCCTGCAATATTCGTTAAAACGCCGATGAGCGGGCCGATGCGCAGTTCTTTATTATTCGCGCTCGCGACCATAACGCTCCCTGCGCGAGGTATGCGTAGTGAAGCCATTAAAGAAAGCGGAATGTACATATGCTGGCCACTTTTTTTAATCAGGCGGATCGGTAGGGTGGCTGTTTTGCTGCCGACCTTTACAGTAATCGATTTGGTACCGGTTAACCGTAAAGCTTTGACGAGCTCACTTGTTAAGTAGACCGATCTATCTGTTCGTTGTACGGCGTGGAGCATACACGTTGTCAAACTCATTAGGTTACCCTCCTAAACTTGTTGCCCTACGGGGCTTCCGTGTCAAAGTAGACAAATGTCTGCCTACCCGGGCACTTACCAGCAATCCAAGCTTAACTCAGCTTTTTGTGCAGCAAATATCCAGCATAATAAATAGGGTTAGCTATGGATTTCAACCGTGCTTTCTCGTTGCGCATGCGCGCGAAAATCGTTCTGCCTGGCTTGGAATTCACTTCGAGAATCCAGACGCGTCCCCAGGTATCAATCCCAAGATCAATACCGAGCTCAGCCAATCGTCCGTGATGGGCTTCCAGAAGTGGGGGGATTCGATTCGATAGCAAAGTTAGTGTTGATATCAACTCACTAGCCTTGGTATCGCCGAATTCCCTTGTTAGAAAGGCGGAAACCTCTTCAGCACTTCCTCCGCCATGCAGATTGGAAGTCACGCTGCCTGGTTTGCCGACACGAACAGCCATGCCAGTGCTTTCCCATATGCCGGAGCCGTTTTTTTGGACGAGAGAGCGAATATCATAAGCCATTGCTTCTGATGAATGAAGGTGCAGATATTCTTGCATCAGGTATGGCCTGTTGCCGATACAGCTGCGCAGCCATTGCCAGCAGGAATGGAAATCGCTAAATTGGTGATCGACGAGCCCGTTATGAGCATTGCGACCTTTGATATGATAGGTGCTGTTTCCGAGCACGGTGTTTACTTTGTGAAGATGCAAGGCGCCTTTTCCTTGACTGCCGCCTTGTGGTTTAAGGAACGCGTCGTCCCTTATTTGAAGCCAGTTTCTCAGTGCACTGCCGCTTGTGAGCAAGTTTGTTTCAGGTAAGTAACTGCTGATCATGTTGTCTTTTTGCAAAATTTGATCGACTTCCCATTTTCCGCCCAATCCATAACCTAGGAAGCGAATAAGCGGTGTTTCGCGCAGCTTTTTCACATGGTACTGATACTGTACATAGCTGCGTTTATTGCTAAAGAAACATCGGTCATATATTAGTGAGGGCAGCGGGACGAGTTTGGCCACCCACTCTTTTGTTTCTGTCAAGTAGGTGTAACCGCGTACCGTTTGCCCTTTCCAATCGATGCGATTCGGTGAGAACACGACGACGTCCAGACCTTCACGGGCGCCATAATAAGTCAGATGCTTATAAAAGCCTGAACTAGCAAAAGGCAGTTCCCGGTTCACTTCTGTGACCATAATCCCCAGCAAGGGACGTTTGGTGCTTAACCGCATAGTTCCACCTCAAATCTTTGCTAAATATTTGGCATACTGCACGAGTTGCTTCACGGAAGGCCTTATTTTCTTGTCATTGTTGAGTGGTGTGTTATCATCCTTAGATGGTTTGGAGTTTACCTCAAGCAGCCAAACCTTCCCCATTTTATCTACAGCAAGGTCGATCCCCAGCTCTCCAAAATGACTCGGGATTTGGGCTTCAATCCCTTTGGCAATGTCGATAGAGGCCTTGCGCAAACGAGCCGTTACAGAGACACGAGTGGCTGAAGTAAATGGCGTTTTGGCAAGTGCGCCCACTACATTCGTCAGACTACCGCCTCGTGCAAGGTTGGAGACGAAATGCTGAGACCCGGCAATGCGGCCGACAATGGAAGTGATGGCCCACTCACCTTTGGCCCCACGCTGAACAAGCGAACGAAAATCAATCGATCTGCCGTCTGTCGTGATGAGATCAAGTCCTTGCTGCAGCTGATAACGCTGTGTCTTGAGCTTACCGGATATCGCTTGGAAGACAGCAGAAAGGGACGGGAACGTTTGTTTGCGTACGCCTGTTAAATTCGTATAATGACAAGTATAGACGTCACCGGGGTCTCGGCGAATACGGATAATTCCTTTACCAAGGCTGCCGGTAATTGGCTTGAGGAATAGAACGGGATGGCGGGAGGCCATAGATTTTAACATTTGATAATTTTTGAAGAGGTAGGATTCCGGTAAATACCCATGAAGGGAACTATCTTTGCGCAAAGCTTCGAACACTTCCGTTTTGTTCAAATATTTCTCATTGAAAACCTCTGTGCCATAACGGGTCTTAGCATCTTTCAAAAATTGTTGAACGTTCGGCAAGTTCTCATACTTGCGCGAAGTAAGCCGGTTGTAGATCACATTGGGGATCGGAAACGTTTTTTTGCTCCAGGAACCATTGGCATACGCATACGCGGAAATGGAACTGGCATTCGAATGCATTTCACCAGGCGGGAAGAAGCAGACAACAGCCCCATAACGTTCACATGCGTCCGTCATTTCTTTACAAAAAGCGGTAATAGCACCAAATGGGCGGTCGTGTGAACTTGAATAAACGCGGCTGACCATCACGCCAATTAGAGGTCCAATCGACAAAGTGCCCACATTTTGCCTATAATGGATATTAAGCTGCGCCCCTTGATGAATACCGATCTTGGTAGCGAGGACAGGATTGAACCGTAAACTATTCGATGTAGCAGCGGTGACGACCTTAACATCCTGTTTGGCAGAGCCGAAACGCAGGATCATCGATTGATTGGACGGAACTTTCCATCTTCTTGCAATGGCTTCACTTAGAACAACGGTCCGATCATCCAAATAGATGCTGGTGCCTTGAATGGATATTCCGACTTTCGTCCTGGTCAATAGCGAACACTCCTTCCAGCATCAAAAATGGCATTGCTGTTTAAGCAAAGTAAACTACTCCATCATATGAGGACATATATACCTTGGTGCTTGGTATGTAGTCGAAACTGTTTGGGGGAAGAGCCCAACCGTATTTGGGATAAATTAGGAGGTAATGAGAATGAACGTACACGATAGAGCCTATGAGCTGGCAAAAGCGATTAAGGAAAGCAGTGAATACAAGGATATGCTGGAGATTCGAGCGCAGATTAATCAGGATGCTTCTAGCAAAAACTTATTGGAAGATTTTCGCTCGCGTCAAAATGAACTGCAACAGAAAATGGCTGTAGGCGAGATGCCGCCTCAAGAGGAGATGGAGCAGCTGCAAAAGCTGTATGACGTTCTAGCTCTGAACTCAGGAATTGGTAAGTTATTTGATGCAGAGCGTCGTTTATCTGTTGTACTGGAAGACGTTCAACGCATTATTGCAGAGCCATTGCAAGCAATGTTGAACTAGAAGATCCAATGTAATAGAAGTTAAATAAGAGGCTATTCAGGAAGTTAACTTACTTCATCCTGGATAGTCTTTTTATATGAAGATAAGTAAGCGCTGTCAGGTTGCGAAATGTGTCGAAACTGTCTATAGTAAAAGGGGATTGTTGAATAGGAAAAGAGGACCTGAAACCGATATGGCTAAACAAAAAATCACGGAGCTAGATATCGTCAGAGCGATAGCTATCCTCGCAGTCGTCATGATCCATGTTACGGCGGACTGGACAGTAGATCCGGCTTTGAAGGGCAGCAGTTCGCAGTTGCTCTTATTATTTTTGAACAAAATGAGTTATTTTGCGGTTCCCGTGTTTATCTTTTTAAGCGGAATTGTGCTTTTCTACATCTATACAGACAATTGGAG
>NZ_JBFTQB010000310.1:0-6547 GCF_056398785.1 Paenibacillus sp. 01T422
CTACAACTCCGCCAATGTTCTTCCAGCCTACATACTGGTTTCCAGTTCCACTTGGATCCAAGAACGTTCCGAATTGATAAACAGATAGGTACTTCCAAGAGTCATTACGAATCTCTTCATCATATTTCAGAGTTAACGTTCCACGGTCCGTAGGTATAACTAAGTTTTTAATGTAGCGAGAGTAAAATGCTGTCTCCCCAGGTCCAGGAAGTGATGGAGATGGCAGGTTACCACTGCCTTGTAAAGCGTCTTTCAGTGTTGCATTAGTACTTGCTGCACTAATATCAATCGAACCGCCATCAACCCAGAACAATTTACTAGCAGCTCTGAATCGACCTGTTGGCTCTTGTAGGAAGCGAATACCAGCTTGCGTCTCAGATGCCTTATCTACGCGGCCATCATCTTGGTTGGCAATCCCGAAAACTAATTTACGATCAGATGTGATGAATTGTTCCGTTTGTGTGCGATCATTTCTCATCAACTTCGTATCTTTCGGGAAAGTTAATGTCAGATCTCCATCAAACAGGCTCATTTTAGCTGTAAGATTAGTACGATACTGAGCACCTTCAATTGGTGTATTCAAATTATTCAGAATGAAGCTGCCCTTCGATTTAGCAGTTCCTCGAACAATTTCAAAGCTGACTGTGTTCTTACCTGCTTTTAAATTCGGCACATCCAAACGGAAAATTCCCGGTGCAGTAAGTTTGGCTTCCGTCTTATTGTAGATAATAGAGTCTGCTCCGTCAGCTTGAATCACAACAGTTTGGAAATTTGTATTTACATTCGCTTGATCAATCTTATCTGCGTTTTTAACGAAATTAGTTGGTTGAAGAAGCAGATAATCTACAGGCTGTTTTGTAATAGTAATCATTCTGCTTGTCGTACGGCCAGTCTTATTCTTAGCCACCAATTCCAATACATAATCTCCATACGCGTCCAAACTTAAAGGAGTCGATATTTTGAATTTGGTCGTGATTTGATTACCATCCAGTGGATTGGTCACTTGAGATATTTGTGCTAGTAACGGCGTAGTACCAACAGTAAGAGTGGAACCATTAGGAACACTTCTTACATATAAAACAGCTGTTGAACTTGGATCTGCTGAATTTAATTTTGCGTTTAATACAGTACCATTTAACTGAAGCTTATCCGATGTAGTCAAGAATGCTCCTGGAACTGAACTAGGTGTAAAAGGTGTAATGGCTGGATCAACAGCTAGTTCCTCTACTAGCGGCGCAAAATCGCTTAAAACGAAAATCTCATAAATCGATTGTGTTACAAGTACTTTGACACCCGCAGGCTTCAAGTAAAGTGAGAACTTAATTGTTTTCTTACCGTCTGCATCAAAAAGTGTATTGAATGCACTAGCAGGAATATTAAAAGTTCCGTTTGTTGTGTTAATTGCCCCAGCAGGAATAATGATATTGGTGTCATTTACAGACAACTCAACATCACCATAACTTGACGCAGGTAGATTAACGATTTTACCTGTGATACAAGGAGCCGCACCGCTCGCACACGTAATTTGAGCCGGATTGCTTACTACTTTCCCATTATAAAGGCTGTTCACAATGACATAGGGTGCACTTGAGATATTCAACTGATACACTTTGGAACCAGCTTGGTTATAACCCGTTGTCGTGTTCCATGGAACCAATGTTAACTTGGTAGCACCATCCGGTATATCATGAAGATCAATCTCCGCTACGCCTGCAGTCACGTTCACATCACCGTTGCCTGCAAATCCAGGGATCGTTACTTTCACCTTGTCTGCATTTCCATTCACATGGAATCTAAGCTTCGCTGGAAATTCATTGATTTGATTCGTTCCTTGCTCAGTAAGCTTAACTTCATAACCTGCTCCTACAGGTGGAGCAAAATATTGTGCAGTGTAATCAATGTAAGGCAAAGTTGGGTTCACGTAATTGAAATTATATCTAGTTGTATATTCTCCGCCTAGACTTGTAACAAATCTGACGTCGATTTCCTGTGAAGTCGCTGTGCCGCTCAGAGGAAGGTTTGCTTCAATATGGTGGACATCATAAGCTGTTCCTCCAGTCACGGTCGAAGGATTAACCAAACTTGGGGCTGTTCCACTAGGAACACTAGGGTTAACGTTCAAGTAACCGCCATTAGGAGTTGATGTCAAACCTGTTGCAAATGTATAACGAAGAGTTGTCCCACTTCCCGCAACGCTAATGTCCGCGTATAAGTAGTCAGGGCTACCAGTCGTGATGTTTCCTTTGCTGTTCTTTAAATCAGCCGTGAAAACAATGTTATTATCTGTGGAACTCTCCAAATTAGGAATAGTGACCAACGCTTGGTCTGAATTCGCTGCTGCCTCTTTAAAACGAACTTTACCATTATAAGCAAAACCTAAGCCATTGTTATAAATGAAGTTTCTTGATGTTGTATAAAAGTTTGTCGGGTTTTTCGCTACGAAAGTGATTAGATTATCCCCTGGAGTTAAGGTGAGATCCGAAGCTCTTCCCGTATTTGTTAAGAAGGTAAAAATACCACCTGAAAAGTTAGTTGCTTCATAGGTAGTACCTGAAACTGTAGCATCTACTTGATAAGCATTATTAGAATTACCCGTAATTGTTAGATTCGTATAAGGACCTGTTGTTGGGTACATACCACCATCTGCGAAATCAACATCGTTGATTTTCAGGTTCGTGATGTTAGACACCGGTGTGAAGTAAATCCAAGCCGGCTTGGAATCAACCGTTGAAGTACTTCCGTATTTAACAACAACCTTATTCAGCCCTTCGGTTAATTGAATAYTCTCAAAGGTGATTTGGTTGCTGTTATTAGGGTTCTTGATTGCGCGATTTGTTTTGTTTGGTGTCGTAATACCTGTGGTCATATTTTTGATTTCATAGAAAACGTTCGTAATCTGATCATCCGAGATACCCCCAATGTCTGCGCTTAGCGTAATTGGGTTCGCCGTAATCCTTGGAATCAATGCATCAAGGAAATCCTCAGGATCCTGAACAACGGTAGTATCATTAGGGTCAGTATGTACGTAGTAATTCGTAATATTAATTACAGGCGCGGCCGAAGCCCCGAGTGGTGGAAGCAAGGCCAACAACATAGCAACCATGAGGCTAATGCTAATCCACTTATTTCTTTGTTTGGTCTTCAAAGCTAGTTCCTCCTTATGTCCTTTAAAATATCATACATATAGACATGGCAATGCTCTAACCATCGGTTAGACAAACTTTCTTTCGACAATCCCTCCCAAATCCTTCTATCATTCTACATGATTTGACGCGGTATACCACCAAAAGTTCTTGTACCATTCTTATCGGTATAAACCTCTCAATTGTTTAGAGAAAGAAGGAAGTTCACAAAATGGAAAAAAATCCAACCCGAAGGTTGGATTTGAGAGATACATTTATAAGTACTGACTATTTGCCCATCCGGTCGCTCTGTACCGTCTTGCCTACAAGTYTCTGCAGGAAATTAAGTACCGGCTTACGGCTTTTACTAATGATGCCGATCGCTTCTGCTCCAACGAGCATCACAAGGAATAAGGCAACGATGATCATGATCAAGCCCCATGTGGAATCTTGGGAAATGAAGACAGAGCAGACAACCGCGCTACCGCCAAACACAGAAGCAATACCGTAGATGATCAGTACGCTTGTACGATGGCTGAATCCAAGCTGCAACAAGCAGTGATGAAGATGGCTTTTGTCCGGTGCCGAGATCGGCAATTTATTCACATAACGGCGCATAATCGCAAAGAACGTATCGGATATCGGAACGCCAAGAATCATAATTGGGATTAAAAGCGATACAACGGCTGCTTGTTTAAAGCCGAGGATCGAGAGTGTCGCAAGGGCAAAACCAAGGAACAAAGCCCCTGAGTCGCCCATGAAGATTTTCGCGGGATGGAAGTTATAGAACATGAAGCCTACGATACTTCCTAGTAAGATCACAGCCAATAGAATAACAGTTACATTGCCCATCATAAGCGCTAAAACCAGAATCGTAGTAGTAGCRATACCAGATACGCCTGCTGACAGACCATCGAGACCGTCGATCAGGTTAATGGCATTGGATACACCGACAATCCATAATATCGTAATCGGGATACTCAACCAACCGATTGGCAGGTTCGTCTCTCCGAACGGAATGTTAACGAGATCGATTTTGAGGCCAAAGGAAACGACGATACACGCCGCAATAAGCTGCCCGAGAAGCTTCCATTTGGGGGATAGTTGAAAACGGTCATCCAAAGCCCCTGTGATGACGATAACTAACCCGCCGAGCAGCAAACCAAACGCTGCATTGGAGTTAACGGCATCAAGTGCTGGAGAGACGACGAAATAAGCTCCGACAAAGGCAAGAAAAATAGCTAAGCCTCCGAGACGCGGCATAATTCGGGTATGAACTTTTCGATGGTTGGGGGCATCTACAGCTCCAACCCAGAAGGCAAATTTTTTGACCAGGGGTGTCAGCAGCACTGCAATAATGCAGGCGGCGATGAACCCAATCGCGTATAATCCATACATGTCTTCTTCACAGCTCCTCTTGTCTTGGGTGGCAGGTGATCCGCCGAAGAGAATTATACTCCCATTTGTCCACAAATACTACTGCTAAATTTGTCTGAAATGACCGTTTTCAGCCAATTTTCATAAAAATTTTCATGGTTTTGTGACTTTCTCTTTGTCACGCATCACTTTCATCGCGAATTTAGGGAGTAATAACATTCTTTTGTAGCGCCACGGCTCCTGTAACAGGCGGTAGAACCATTCAAGACGTAGTTTTTGGAATACAACTGGTGCTCTTTTTAGCTTGCCCGAAAGAACATCAAAACTTCCCCCGACTCCCATCATAACTGGAACGCCAAGCTGCTCTTTGTATTTGCCGATCCAAGGTTCCTGATTCGCTGCCGCTCTCCCTACAAATAGAAGATCCGGTGCTGCATCTAGAATAGCTTGAATTACTTCAGCATCCTGCTCATCCTTAAAGTAACCGTCACGCACGCCAACTAACTTGATTCCAGGATAATTCTTGCGTATTTTGTCAGCTGCCGCTTGGATTACTTCATTAGAAGCTCCCAGCAGATAGACTTTCCAGCCTTTTGACTCCCCAGCCTTCATCAGCCCATTCAGCAAATCGTAACCAGGGACCCGCTCTACGACAGGCTCTCCGACATAATTGGCAGCCCAGACCACACCCGTTCCATCTGGAACGATAAGTTCGGCTTGCTGCATCATGCTCATGTAAGCTGGATCATCCAGCGCCGACATCACCATAATCGGGTTGGCCGTTATGATTTGGTGAGGCTGTCTTTGTTCAATCGCCTTCGTTAGGTAGGAAACCGTCTGGTCCATGCCCATTTTGGAAATAGGAACCCCATATATGCGAACTTTCGGTATAGCTTGTGCAGAAACAACTCCAGCTGAGGTCGTTGTCGATGTTGAGCTCATAGATATCTCTTCCTTTATGTGACGTTGGCTTTCACGTTTTGGTTGATTTTTTTTATTTATTATAAAAAGAAATGATGCTCTTGGCAGGAAACTGCGCCTGCGCCTTAAGCTCTTCAATGGCGGCGCGCTTGGACGCCGCCCAAGCTTCTCGGCCATCCAGGAGACTCTGCGCCTCCTGAGCCAATGCATCCGCATCGAAATGAGACGTCGATGCGGCAGCTTTCATGCCCAGCCTATGGAGGAACTGGTCGATCTTCGGATCGTACGAGATGCCGACCATAGGCACATACTGCGAGGCTGCATAAATCAAGGAATGCAGCCTCATCCCGATCAGCAGGTCGCATCCCGCGACCTGCGAGAGCATATCCTGCGGATGGACGATGCCCGGCACCATCTCTACCCGCGAGCCGTGATCGCCCAAACGGTCGATCACGAACTGCGAGGCCACCTCATCCGAGGGGAGGTGGAAGGGCAAGAATCGCAGCCGCACGTTCGTATCGGCGGCGAGCAGCTTGGCCAAGGACCGCGAGAGAGCTTCCAGCTCCGAGCGGTCCTCGTTCCAGAAGCGGACGGACACGCCCACCGTCCGCACGCCTGTGCCAGCCGACCCGCTGGTCCCAGCCTCGCCGCGGAGCGGCAGGCCCATGACCGGGTCGGGCACGACAGCGATGCGCTCCTGCGGGAGGCGCATCGTCGCTAGCAATGCCGCGGACTCCGTATCGCGGACAGAGATGTAGGCGCAGCGCTGGAACACGCTGCGGATCCAGCCGTCGAACATCCGGCGG
Organism: Paenibacillus sp. 01T422; assembly: GCF_056398785.1. Lineage (NCBI taxonomy): Bacteria > Bacillati > Bacillota > Bacilli > Caryophanales > Paenibacillaceae > Paenibacillus > Paenibacillus sp. 01T422. Next base: position 6,227 of record NZ_JBFTQB010000310.1, read on the forward strand.
TTCACCGGGCCGATGCCTTGGGAGTAAATAAACGTAGGCTTTCCAAGCCACTGTGCAATTTTCAAAACGGCCAAGTAATACGGAATGGTCTTGGAGCTTGTAGCGTCCTGTAATAAGCTGCCGCCACCGCTAATTAGACCGTCSGCTTCCCGCAATGCGCTGAGAAGTGGGCCCGGTTTCATGCGGTGATAGGATTGAACGCCATACATTGCTGACGTCTTCTCCGGATTCGCAGAAAGCACAATCGGCTCAATCCGAATGCCCTGCTCTCTGCCCTGCTCCTCCAAAGCGAACAAAATAGATTGAAGCACAGCCTCATCC
>NZ_JBFTQB010000311.1:0-6531 GCF_056398785.1 Paenibacillus sp. 01T422
GAAAGCGGGGACAGCACAGAAGCTGGTTCTAAATATGCTTACGACTTGTACGATGGTCAAATTAGGGAAGACTTATAACAACCTAATGGTTGACATGAAAGCAAGTAACATCAAATTGCGTGATCGTTCCGTACGTATTATTCGAGCGGCATCAGGCGTTGACGAGGCGACTGCAATGGCCCATTTGGAAGCTGCTTCCATGAACTGTAAATTAGCAATTATGATGATCAAAACAGGCATGAATGCCGTGGATGCTGAACAAGCACTGCAGCAAAGTGAAGGCAGTTTGAAAAGAGCCATACGTACCTTTGTTCAAGTTGTGTAAATAACTGAAATTATTAGGAGGTCTGTTTTTCATGAAAAGAAAAATGCCCGTATTAGCATCCGTTGTAGCTTTGACAATGGCTTTAACAGCTTGTGGTGGCGCTTCAGGTACGAAAGAATCAAGTTCACCGGCTGCATCAGCTCCAGCTGCAAGTGCTGGTGCTTCAACAGCGAAAGACACCATTACGGCACTTTTGCCGCCGGTTTCACCGAACTACCAAAAAACTTTCGAACAAATGACCAAAGATTTTAATGCGCTATATCCAAATCTTACATTGAAAATCGAACCAGCTAGCTGGGAAGATATGAAGCAAAAATTAGACACGCAAGTGAATGCGGGCAGCCCGCCGGATATTGCATTCGGAGGCTCTGACGGTATCCCGAAATACGTGCAGCAAGGTTTGCTCATGGACATCACGGATACAGCAACTCCTGAAATGATTAGTGATTACGACAAAGCCCCACTTGATTACATGAAAAATGGTAAAGGTCTTTACGGCTTCCCGGCTTACATGGAAGTACACGCATTGGGCGGAAATAAAGAGTTCTTAGAAAAAGCAGGCATCGATTGGAAAAAAGTACAGACAAACGGCTGGACTTATGACGAATTCCGTCAAGCGATCAAAAAAGGCGTAGTAACTGAAAACGGCAAAACGCGTTATGGTTTTGTGTTTGCAGTGAAAGGCGTTGCCGCGGTAGATTACTTGGGTATCATGGCGAAAAATGCTGGTATGCCAAGCGCGTTTGATAAAGATTTGAAATATGCATACACTAGCAAAAATTACTTGGGTCTACTTAAAGATCTTCGTCAACTGATCGATGACGGCTCCATGCCGAAAGAGCTTAGCTCCGTAGACGCTGGGAAACGTTGGAATATGTTCTTGACAGGTCAAACGATGATCACAGGTAAAGGTCTAGCTGTTTTTGAGAACTCTGCAAAAACAAACAATGCAAAACTAAAAGCAAGTGATGCAAGTGCAGTAAAAGACTCCATCCCTGTTGATTATGTTGTATTGCCGGCTCCGACTTTCCAAGGTGCTAAACAATCATCTGCTGCTGTAGTTGACGGTTACATGACGTTCCGCGGTAAAAAGGAACCGACTGCTGAGCACAAAGCAAATGTCGTTAAAGCGGCTTACTTCCTAGCTAGCGGTAAAAATGCGGCTATTACAAATAATGATTTGTTCTCCGCTCACATTACACAAACTGGTAAAAAAGCGGCTGAAAGCATGAAAATCGAAAGAAGCCCAGAGAACGTTGCTGCTGTTGAATACATGCTCAAAAATGCAACGCCAGCTCGTTCCGACATCCCGAGTGAATTAGGCGCTAAAGCGATTAAATTGGAAACAGAAGTTATCGTTCCTAAGTTCCAAGGTCTAATTGCTGGTGAAGTTACACCAGAAGCCATGTACGAAGCTGTAAAAGCTGCTGCAATTGCTGCATTTGGCGCAGACGGTATTGTTAAAGACTAATTATAAACAGTAAATTTCGGATAGTCGTGAAAGCAACTTACACGGCTATCCGAACTATTTTAATCCGGGTTTTCTGAAACGGGGTTTGGGGGTTAGAGAAAATGGCAACGAATATCGCTAAACCGATAAAAAGAAGAGGAATCAGAGGAGAAGGTGTCTGGGGATATGCATTTATTGCCGTCGCTTTGGTTGTTTTTGCGATGTTCACCGCATACCCGGTTGTTAGTGCGTTTATCATCAGTCTCCAGGAATACAAGCCACTTGGTTCCACTTATATTGGATTCGCGAACTACGCTTCTTCATTAAAAGATCCTTTGTTCTGGCAAGCAATGCGCAACACGCTTGTTTATACGATTCTGACCGTGCCTGTTAACTTAATCTTATCGATGGTGATCGCGATCTTGATTCTTCCGCTGAGGAAGAAAACGCAGGGCTTCTTCAAAGGTATTTATTACTTGCCTGTCGTAGCTTCAGGTGTTGCTTTATCCGTCGTATGGCTTTGGATCTTCGATCCTCTTGAGGGCGGGATTCTCAATCAATTTATTCATTTCTTCGGAATAAGCAATCAGAACTGGTTGGGTTCAAGTAAAACGGCTATGTTCTCTTTGGTACTGATGTCTTGGCTTTCCAGTCACGGAACAAGCATTATCATCTATCTGGCAGGACTTCTGGGTATTGATGATACGTTCTACGAGGCAGCGGAAATGGATGGAGCGAATTTCTTCCAGAAGCTGTGGTACATCGTTGTTCCTTCTTTGAAACCAGCTACGTTATTCCTTCTGGTAACGGGTGTTATCGGTTCTTTCCAAGTGTTCCAGAACGCTTACCTGATGACTGGCGGTGGCCCGAACAATGCGACTACAATGGTTGGCCTACTGATCTTCAATAATGCATTTACTTATTTTGAATTCGGTAAAGCCGCGGCACAATCGCTAATTCTAGCTGTTATTATCGCAGGGATTTCAGTTCTTCAGTTCAAATTTGCCGGAAAAGATGTCGACTATTAAGAGAGGGGATGGATAAATAATGGCTTTATACAGCAGTCATGCAGGTAAACCTAGAGTAAAAACCCTTCGTAATTCAATCATTTTTATCGCCCTTCTCCTTTTTGCTTTGGCGACGATATTTCCAATCTATTTCATGGTCATTTCATCCTTTGCAGATCCGGTTGAGGCAGGAGCGGTGAACTACTCCATTTTACCAAGCAAGTTCACATTCGCTTCCTTTAAATATTTCTTTGATTATAGCGAGTATTCGTATCGGTGGATTCTGAACTCCCTGATCGTAGCTACTACCGTGATGGTATCCAATGTTATTTTCGCCAGTATGGCAGGATACGCATTTTCTAAGCTTCATTTCAAAGGGAGAGGCGTGCTGTTTGCCGTATTGCTAGTCTCGATGATGATCCCTTACCAAGTTACGCAAGTTCCTTTGTATATTCTTGTTGTTAATGTGTTTAATCTGCAAAATACGTACAGTGCATTAATTATGCCGGGTATCGTTACTGTATATAATATTTTTCTAGCTAAACAGTTTATGGGCAGCATCCCGAACGAGATTATGGAAAGTGCCAAAATCGAAGGGTGCAGCCAGTTTACGATCTATTGGAGAATCATTCTGCCTTTGTCCAAAACGGTTCTTGCCGTCATGGCAATTCTAACGTTCATGGATAGCTGGAACACGTTCTTCTGGCCGCTTCTGGTCACCAATACGATGGATATGCAGACGATTCAATTGGGTCTCAAAAACTTCCGCTTCGCCAATACGACGTTTATCGCGCCGATGATGGCGGGTGCTACAATCTCTGCACTGCCAATGTTTATTCTTTTCTTCAGCTTGCAAAAGTACTTCTTGGAAGGTGTAACGGTTGGAGCGGTAAAAGGCTAATACAAGCCGAGCGTGGGGGAGGTATCACTTCAGCATGATTGTGTCTTGGGATCAACAGTATCGTCAGGCCGTTATTGATTTATGGAATGAAGAAGCCGTGAAAGATGGCTATAAGGAACTGACGGAAGAAACCTTTGAGCGTATTTTCACGGCCAGTCCTTATTTTGATAGTGAAAATACTTTTGTGTTACTGGATCAAAATGAGGTCAAAGGCTTCGCCTGTGGCTGTACAGGGGATGATCTGCCGCTTGGGGAAGTGGCTGGATACATCACCTGCATCGTTTTGGCCGACAGCTATCAAACGGATCACAACTATCAAGGCATGCTGGACGCTTTGGAGCGTCGTTTTCAGCAATTGGGGAAAAAGCAAGGCGATGTCTTATTTTTCAATCCGATGTTATTGCCATGGTATATCCCTGGGACTCCGAGGCATGAGCATAATAATGCGCCGGGCGTGCCGATCGAAAGTAAATTGTATGCGTTTTTGCTGCAAGCAGGGTATGTGGAACGTGCGAAAGAGTGCGCGATGTATGTGAAGCTGGACGGTTTCGCCATACCGGAGGATGTAAGGGCCAAGGAGCATAAGGCGGCAGCCGAAGGATACACGGTGGAATTGTTCGATAAGGAAAAGCATAATGGCGTTAACGAAATGCTTAATGGCTTTAATAATCTTTTGTGGCAAAGGGAAATCGGGCAGTGCACGGCAGAGGGTGTGCCAGTGGTCATTGCTGCATATAAAGGTAAAGTCATCGGATTTGCAGGACCGGTCATTCGGCAAGACAACGGACGTGGCTACTTTGCGGGTATCGGCGTGCTTCCTGAGCATGAGGGTCATGGGCTAGGCAGCCTGCTATTCTTTAAGCTGTGCGAGGCTTTCCGTTCAATCGGGACTGCCTACATGTCACTCTACACAGGCAGTACGAATCCGGCCATTCGCATTTATGAGAAGGCAGGTTTTACAACCGTCAAACAATTTTCTGTGATGAGAAGGGAGTTTGTGTGAATGAGCGAGCAAAAGTTAACGATATTAGCGATCGGCGGCCATGTTGGTGATGCTGAACTAACGGCTGGAGGCGTATTGGCAAGTCACTTCTTGAAAGGGGACCGCATTGCGACTCTGGCACTGACAGCAGGCGAACGTGGAGTTCCGGCAGGACAAGATATGGCTGAATATCGCGTGCAAAAAGTAAACGAGGCGAAAAAGTTCGCAGAGATGCTAGGCGGGGAAGCTTTCGTCTTCGACGATATTCCTGACGGTGAACTCCAGGATAACCAAGAGATGCGCTTCCGTGTATGCGATGTCATTCGTCAAGTGCGACCTAACGTGATCATCACCCATTGGAAAAACAGCATGCACAAGGATCACATGACAACGCACCGCATCGTGAACGATGCCCGTTATTTTGYTGCTCTGCCGACATTCGAGCGGGAGCTTCCTGCCCATTTTGCACAGAGATTGTATTATGCTGAGAACTGGGAAGACGCTGTTGACTACCGTCCGTATGTCTATGTCGATTACGACCAAGAAGCCTTTGATTTATGGGTCCAAGCCGTTTCCACGCATTGGTTCGTAACTGGCAGCAAGTCGTTCAAGTACTTGGAATACTACAAGCATCTAATGAGAGTTCGCGGGCTAGAAGCCAGAAAAGAATATGCACAAACGTTCATGATTCCAGAAGAAAATATGCGTGTGCTCAAAACTGAATTATAGAAAATTATCCGACCTCTACACGCAGCCGCTTATCACGAATATGGCTTAGGTAGAGGTTTTGTTCAATAAAAAGAAGCGAGCGAGGGGAAAGCTATGATTCTTAATGGGATTGATTGTATCGATCAGTATGCTCATCTATTCAAAGGGAAGCGGCTAGGGCTAATTACGGCGCCAACGGGATTGAACAAGGATTTTGTTTCTACGATTCAAATTTTGCACGAGAATTTCAACCTGACCGCTTTATTCTCTCCAGAACATGGCGTGCGTGGAGATCAAGCCGCTGGCGCATTGGTAGAAACGTACCTGGACCCGATTACGCAAGTGCCGGTGCATAGCTTGTACCGCAAAGATTCCAAACGTTTGAGCCAAGAGATGCTGGATGAAGTCGATATGGTTGTCTATGATATTCAGGATGTAGGTACCCGCTATTATACTTTTATTTATACGATGTTATATGCTTTGGAAGATTGCGCGAAAGCAGGCAAACCTTTTGTTATTCTGGACCGGATTAACCCTCTGGACGGGATGACGGTGGAAGGCAATATTTTAAAACCGGAATATCAATCTTTTGTAGGGAATTATCMACTTGCCGTACGTTATGGGATGACGGTCGGGGAACTCGCGATGATGGCGAATGATCAGATGAACTGGCAGTGTGAACTGCACGTGGTCCGCTGTGAAGGTTGGGAGCGAAACATGCTTTTCCCGGAGACCGGCCAAGAGTGGATCATGCCTTCCCTAGGACTTCCGCGCTTTCGATCCGCTTTGCTGTATCCCGGAACGTGTATTTTTGAAGGTACGAATTTGTCGGAAGGACGTGGGACAACGGTTCCCTTTGAAGCTATTGGGGCTCCGTTCATCGATGGGCAGAAGCTGGCAGATGAGATGAATGCCAAGAAACTGCCGGGCGTTGTTTTCCGTCCTATCTATTTTAAACCAAGTTTCTCGAAACATCAGGGAGAGTCCTGCAGCGGCGTGCAAGTCCATGTGTTGGACACCCGTGCTATCAAGCCCCTGGAGACGGGGATTACCCTGTTGTACACGATTAAGAACAATTATGAGCAATTCGAATTCCTGCCTCCTTTCCGAGAAGGTTCCAGACCTTTCATGGATTTGTTATGCGGGGACAATGTGTAT
>NZ_JBFTQB010000312.1:0-6517 GCF_056398785.1 Paenibacillus sp. 01T422
TCATTGGTGTTATACGTCAAAGTTACGTCAGGCAGCTTCGTGTATCCCTTTTCCTGCATCCCTTTTTCCAAGAGCTTCTTCGCTTCTCCTGCATCAAACTTGATCAAGCTGCCGCCAACTTTACGGAAATCTCCGCCCGCAGGATCAGTAAGTCCTGGAGACACATAGCCGTCAGCTGGTTTCTGCTTTTGCTTCAAAACCAAATCCACAAGTTTCTGCCTGTCTACAGCCGCAACAAATGCTTTACGAATGTTAACATTGTCAAAAGGAGCCATTTTCACATTGAAACGATAGAACGCAGTACCTGCGGCATCTTCAACCTTCACTTTGTTGTCTGCGAACAATTTATCGCTCATATCAGCCGGAATGGAACCCGTTGTATGAAGCTCGCCGGTCGTGAAGAGCTGGTAAGCCGTATTCGTATCATTGATCATCTTGAAAGTAACGCCTGCCAGCTTGACATTAGCGGCATCCCAGTACTGATCATTCTTTACCATTTTAAGCTCGCTATCGTGTTTCCATTCCGTAATTTTGAACGGTCCGTTACTTACAATCGTAGCTGCCTCGCCTGCCCATTTGGCATTGCCTTCCACAGTAGCCTTATGTACCGGGAAAAAGGCAGGACTGGAAACCATGCCCACTAACCAGGAAGCAGGCTGTGTCAAAGTAACCTCCAGCGTCTTGTCATCCAGCGCCTTGATTTTCACATCATCCGCCGACCCCTTGCCGGAGTTGAAAGCTTCCGCCCCTTCAATAGGGTAGGCAAGGAATGCCGCATCAGAAGCTGTTTTCGGATCCAGCAGACGCTTCCAGGCATACTCAAAGTCGGCAGCTTTTACCGGATCTCCGTTCGACCATTTAATGCCATCGCGCAGCGTAAAGGTATACTTCTTCCCATCCGGCGTGATTTTCCATTCTTTGGCCATCGCCGGCTCAGGTGTCTGGGTTTTGCCAAGACGCGTTAACCCCTCGAAGGCGTTATTAACAACGTCGTAGGAAACTTGGTCAAATCCTTTCGGCGGATCGAGAGATGTTGGTTCTTTTAAATTGTTGTAAAGGAGGATCTTGGATTGCGTTCCTTTGGCTGCTTCTGTCTGGCTGGCTCCAGACTCTTGTGTTCCGGAACCAGGATCTTTGCTGCACCCAGCAAGTAACGTACTAATTACCAATATGGAGCTGATTAGCAGTACTGACACTTTTTTCATGAGCACTTCTCCCCTTCGTTCATCGTCTTATTTATCCTAGAGCCGTCATGTTATTTCTCTTGATCGACGGCTGGAATACAACTTGAGAGCGCGGATCCTGAAGCCAACAGGCCACGGAATGGCCACTGGATACAGCGGTCTGCTCCGGCTGATAGATACCGCATACTTCCATCGCATAACTGCAGCGCGCCGCAAAAGCGCAACCCGCAGGCGGAGCGAACAGATCGGGCGGCGTTCCCGCAATCGGCGTAAGCGGAAGSGATTTATCTGTATCCAGTCGCGGCATGGAAGCCAGCAGCCCTTTGGTATATGGATGCTGCGGGTCATAGAACAGCTCATCCACAGTCCCAGATTCAACCACCTTGCCGGCATACATCACATTGACCCGATCAGCCATATTCGCAACGACACCCAGGTCATGCGTGATAATGATGATAGACACACCGGTTTTCTTCTGAATCATCTTGAAAAGCTCAATGATTTGCGCTTGAATAGTGACATCAAGCGCAGTAGTTGGCTCATCGGCAATAAGCACCGAAGGTTTGCAAACGGCTGCGATTGCAATCATAATCCGCTGTCTCATGCCACCGCTAAACTCATGCAAATATTGCTTCAAACGCATCTCAGGATTGGAAATGCCAACGAGTCCCAGCATTTCCGTTGCTTGCTTGCGAGCTTCAGCACGTGATATTTTCTGATGGCGAATGATCCCTTCCATAATCTGCTCACCAATGGAAATGGTGGGATTCAGTGCCGTCATGGCATCTTGGAAAATCATTGAAATCTCGGAGCCTCTCAGCTCTCGCAGCTGCTTTTCGCTAAGCTCGGTCAGTTCTCTTCCCTTATACCGAACACTGCCCTGGCTGATCTTCGAGCTTTGCTCAGGAAGAAGACGCGTCACGCTGCGTGCTGTTACGCTTTTGCCGCAGCCGGATTCGCCTACGATAGCCAAAGTTTCTCCCTTTCCTAACGAAAAGCTGACTCCGCGAACGGCTTTCACTTCTCCACCGTGTGTGGTGAACGAGACATGAAGATTGTTCACTTCCAATATAACGTCGGGCAAGTTCGTAGTTTTCACCTCGGCTACCTCCTCCTTTTCGGATTAAACGCGTCCTGCAAGCCATCACCGACCAAGTTAAAAGCAAGCATCGTGATCGATATGAAAAATGCCGGATAAAATAACCGCCACCATTGCCCTGACAAAATGGTCGACAGCCCATCATTGGCCATAACGCCCCAGCTTGCCAAAGGAGGCTGAATACCCAGGCCAAGAAAACTCAGAAACGCTTCCGCGAATATGGCCGAGGGTACCGAGAATGTCACCTGCACAATGATGACGCCCATAGCATTAGGCAGCAAATGCTTGCGGATGATGTAACCCGCGCCTCCACCTAACGTTCTTGCCGCCAGCACATATTCCGATGATTTCAAGCTAAGCACCTGTCCGCGTACAATTCGCGCCATGCCAATCCAGCCCGTTGCACTTAAGGCCACAATAATCGTTAGCAGCCCAGGCCCCATGACAACCATCAACAAGATGACTACGAGCAGATAAGGAATTCCGTATAGTAGATCAACGAACCGCATCATGATGTTATCGATTCGTCCCCCTAAGTAACCGGCGATGCCGCCATAAATAATGCCGATGACGAAATCGATCAAAGCAGCCATGAGTCCAATAAATAGCGAGATGCGCGCTCCATACAGAATACGGGCATACACATCGCGTCCAAGCTCATCTGTGCCGAACCAATGAGCGGCCGACGGCTTCTGGTTAGCATCCAGCAGCACCTGCTTCGAATAGCTCTGGTCTGTAAGATAAGGCCCAAGTATCGCGAGGAGCGCCATCAAAATAATAACGATCAACCCCGCCATGGCCAACTTATTGGCACGCAGTCTAATCCAAGCCTCCTGCCAAAACGACAGCCGCATTCGAACTATAGCCTCTGATGTCCCTTTGTTCTTAGCCATTGGGACAAATAAGGAATCTGGAACATTCATCGCTTACCCCTCCTTCCTGTGCAGCTTGATGCGGGGGTCAACTAGCCCGTAGGCGATATCCACCAGAAACATCATGATAACGAGCAGAGCGCTATAAAATACGGTCGTGCCCATAATGAGCGAGTAATCGCGATTATTAATGCCGTCGACGAAATATTTCCCCATTCCTGGAATAGCAAAAATCTTTTCGATAACAAAACTCCCCGTAAGAACATTGGCTACCAAAGCCCCGAGCAAAGTAATGACCGGAAGCACCGCATTACGAAGCGCGTGTTTGATGACGATTGTAGCTGGCGACAGGCCTTTGGCCCTTGCCGTTTCAATGTAGTCGGCGGTTAGCACCTCCAACATGCTCGCTCTTGTCAACCTGGCTATAATCGCAAGCGGCCCAGTTGATAAGGCAAACGCTGGAAGAATGACATGTTTCCACGTCCCCCAAGTAGCTACCGGAAGGAGCTTCCACTCGACCGCCACATATTTAATCAATAAGGTAGCTACTATGAAGTTAGGCACCGCTATGCCGATAACCGCAAAGATCATGGCGAGATAGTCAATGATACGGTTTTGTCGGAGTGCAGCTACTGTACCAAGCGCTATTCCTGTGACGATCGAGATCAGGATTGATACCATCCCCAGTTTAAAGGAAACAGGAAATCCCCGGCTGATCATGGAATTGACCGTATCAGGAAAGTGACCGATAGACGGCCCGAGATCCAATGAAAGCAATGATTTTAAATAAAGCACGTACTGCGTCGTAATTGGCTTATCCAAGTGGTAAAATTCCATTAAATTCTGAACCGCCGTCGGATTCGAGCTCTTACCCTCTTTCTCGAACGGCGACCCGGGAACAGCGTGCATCAAGGCAAAAGTAACCGTAATAATTAGCCACAGTGTGACAATCATGGAGATAAATCTACGAAGAATATATTGTGTCACGCTATCACCCACTTTCGCTTATTAACAAAATGCCGTTCTCATCGCTAGTTCCGTCATAACCAACATCGCTCGGTACGCCTCAAGAATGTCTTTCGCCTGGAAGGTGACAGTAGGACTGTTGTCATCTATCGTCGTACCTGGCATCAGATGAGCCCACTCCGCTTGACCATAGTTGGCGAATTCAATCTTCAGCACCAGATGATCCGGCGGCACGAGCGGCTTCACTCTACCCGCGTTAGCCAGCGCTTCCTTCGTTTTTTCCTGAAGCAGCAGTCCGCTTTTCTCGGGAGTTAAACACATAGCTGAAGTTCTTGAAATCCGCTTTTTCACAATCGCTGTCGTAATCCCTGGAATCAACTCCTCCGCTTCAATCGCGGTTTCATCATCCCCGGCAACCAATAGAACCGGCACGCCATAATGCCCTGCAACATAAGCATTAAACCCAAGCTCGCCAATAACTCTATCATTAATGTACATATTGCGAACGCCGAAAATCATCGTATGGCTTAGAACACCTTTGGTCGCCGCCCTCGTGTGATAGCCTAGAAAAGCCGCACCAGAGAAGGAGGCATCCAATCCTTGTACCATGGAAAAAGGCTTCACATCACCTGAAATCAACTGCGTTTCGGGATGCAGCTTCTCGATCAACAGATTATTCATTTTGGAGTGACTATCATTCACAATAACTTCCTTGCAGCCTTCATCAAAAGCAGATCTTATGACATGGTTCGCTTCATCCGTCATAATGTGCTGTCCGCGAGTGTAGTTGTACTGCCTGGAATCCACAAACGTGTTATCAACAAGTCCTGTTATACCTTCCATGTCTATGGAAATATAAAGTTTCATAGGTACGCCTCCAGCATTATAAGGTAACAAAAACCCAGCAAACAGCCTCGGGAAGATGCCTCCCAAGAAACCATTTGCTGGGTTTTATTTACGGGTATGTTGCCATACGGATAAATAAAGCAGCTTACACTGTACCGGAAGATTGGAAACCCAGCTCTTCCCGGCCGTTAAGTGCTAATTTGTATTTTTTTTGCGCATCTTTATACGCTACGATCAGAGCCTTCTGGGATGATCCGTGATATCTCTGGCGGATTTCCTCCGCCACCACATCAAGGAGAAGCATATTGTGCCCAATGAAGATCGAACGGACAAATTCCGATGTGAGCGGTATGGTGGATGAGCATCCTGCATCAACAATTTTGTGGCTTGACGTATCTACGACAAGTCCAATAAAAAAGGCATTGTACTGCTGCGTAATCGGATTATTCACAGAAGCTTGCGCGTCGCCGATGATGTAAATCGTATCCTTGTCGTATACCAAACGACCACTCTCCTTATTAGCATTCTGTTCAATTTCTGAGTGGGRTGTGGGAAGAGATTGCGTCTACCTACGACCACTAGAAGCTAGAATACTAACGATGTAATATATACTAACATCGAAATAACATGTTGTAAATATGTAAATATTGAAACTCTTTCACTCTCTTATGATTGGAGGAAAGAAGCCTGTAATACCCGCGCAAGTTCTTCTTCCGCCTCAAAATAAACGCCATGTTCTTTTCTTTGAATAAGACCATTCATGACCAGAATGAAACCCCATTTCTCTTGTTTATGAAAATACATGTCGCTTAGCAGACCGTACGCATCACCGGAATGTCCAATAAGTCTGTATCCCGGCAGCAGATCGTCTGTCATCTGAAACTGGAGCCCGCAATTGCGGAAGAAGCCATCTCGTCGATGCCCTGACCAATGCGGCGTGTGCATAAGATCCACAGATTCTGCCTTCAGGATTTGAACATCGTTCAATTTACCGGCGTTAGAATGCGCTTCCATAAAGCGAGTCAAGTTATCAACCGTTGTGCGAAGTCCACCCTGTGGGCTAAATAACGCTCCGTTGGTGCCTGGCACATAGTTACCATAATCTATGGCTTCCGGTTTCTTCCCTCGAAAATCGTCTGTGCCAACAATAAAGCGATCTTCGGCTTCCGAATATTCATACAGCGTAGCAACGGCATCCATATCTTTCAAGTCGCCGATGTTAAAACTAGTATCGTACATGTGAAGCGGTTCGAACAAATGTTTCTTGCAATATTCGTCAAATCGTTCATTCGAAAGCCGTTCCACCGCAGTCGCTAGAATGACAGCACCCAGATTCGAATATTCGAAGTAATCCGGGTCCCCTGGCCGTCCATCTCCCCAGAGATTGTCCGTGTAATAAATCCCGCCTGGCAGGAGGATATCCGCAAGACGTATCTTAGGCGGATTCTCGCTACGCGAATCAACGACAAAACGAACATATTCATCTTGCAGTCCCGAAGTATGAGTCATTATCATCTTGAGCGTTATCGATGTATCAGGATACTTAGGAC
>NZ_JBFTQB010000313.1:0-7736 GCF_056398785.1 Paenibacillus sp. 01T422
GGCTAGTACGCTAGCGAAGAACAATGATACCGACCGAGGAATTCTTCGAAGTTTAGGAAGTTCACTTAATTTTTGCAACTTTAGTAAGACACCTTCCGTCTATTAAATAGGTTTAAATTAACTAATGTGGATGAAGGAGGTAATTGATGAATGGCGAGTATGGAAAAAGAACTGCACACTGACATTGCTATTATAGGCGGAGGAGTTGGGGGATGCGCTGCAGCTCTGGCCGCTTGTAGGATGGGAAAGAATGTGTACATGACCGATGAATACGACTGGATTGGCGGTCAGTTGACGAGTCAGGCAGTTCCGCCTGACGAACATAAATGGATTGAGCAATTCGGCTGTACACGAAGCTATCGCAAGTTCCGCGACGAGGTTAGAGAATACTACCGTCAGCACTATCCGTTATCAGAGTATGGGCGTTCGGCATACTATTATAATCCAGGAAATGGTGGGGTAAGCCGGTTGTGTGCCGAACCACGCGTCACGCATGCCGTATTGCAGCAAATGCTCGCGCCGTTCATTAACAGCAGTAAACTTACCATCCATACACGTTGTAAAATCGTAAAAGCGCATCGACATGGAAACAAGATCCAAGCCGTTACTGTCAAACGCGAAAACGGGGAAAAGCTGATTGTTCACGCCTCTTATTTTCTTGATGCAACGGAATGCGGGGATGTATTGCCACTTGCGGAAATCGAATACGTAACAGGAGCAGAATCGAAGTCAGAAACCAACGAGCCTCATGCCTTGGATGGGCCACCAGATCCTCAAGATATACAGGCTTTTACTTATTGCTTTGCGATGGATTACATCGAAGGTGAGAATCATGTCATAGATAAACCAAAAGATTACGAGTTCTGGCGTACTTTTCAAGCGCCGTTTTGGCCGAATCCGCAGTTGAATTGGGTTTCGCCCGATCCCAAGACGCTGGAACCAACAGAAGAAACGCTTTTTCCCGGTACGGATAAATATCCTTTGTTTATCTATCGCCGGATTGTGGATAGAGCGAACTACTCGGCCGGAACATACCCGTCTGATATTTCGTTAGTAAATTGGGCGCAAAACGATTACTTTCTTGGCAATGTTTACGATGTACCTGAGCAGCTGGCCGAAAAGCATCTGCATCAAGCAAAACAACTGAGTTTTTCTTTGCTATACTGGCTACAGACGGAAGCTCCACGGCCTGACGGGGGAGTGGGTTATCCGGGGCTGAGGCTGCGTCCGGACGTTGTCGGGACCGCGGATGGCATGGCCCAGGCGCCGTATATTCGAGAATCGCGTAGGATCAAAGCGGAGTTCACGATTTTGGAACAGCATGTAAGCACAGCCATACGAGGTGATCAAGGGGCAGTAGAGTTCCCTGACAGCGTAGGCATTGGATGTTACCGGATTGATTTGCATCCGAGTATGAATGGACGGAATTTCCTCGATATTTCTTCGTTGCCTTTTCAGATTCCATTAGGAAGTCTGATTCCCAAGGAGGTTACGAACTTGCTAGCTGCCTGCAAGAATATAGGAACAACCCATATTACCAATGGTTGCTACAGGCTTCATCCCGTTGAATGGAATATCGGGGAGTCCGCAGGTTATACAGCTGCATTTTGTTTGGACCAAGGCATGACTCCTAGTAGGGTTCGCGCAGACGCAGCAAAGCTCAAAGAACTTCAAGCTATACTGACGGCGAACGGCGTCGAACTGGCATGGCCTAAGATTGGAGCTGTATAACCTGTCTCGCAGTGAACGCGAAACTTCGACTATGCAAACGAAACCGATAGTAAAATAGAGATCTTATCGAGGCGGCTGGCAATCTACGGCTGCCTCTTACTCGTTATCTGGCAGGTTTCTTGAACGAAACTAATGAGAAGACTTTATCTGTCTGGCAATTAAAGAATTTTTTTTGAAAACCCTTGACCATTACGTAACGTAATGATTTAAAGTGAAGATACCGGTGAAACGCTAGCGACCAAGAAAGGGGAGGATCATGAAACGACAGTGGAAAGTCGGAGAACTTGCAAAAATGGTAGGAATCACAATTCGAACCTTACGTTTTTACGATCAGATCGGTGTGTTTTCGCCATCGGGCTATTCCTCATCCGGATACAGACTGTACACCGAAAAGGACATTTCACGCCTGCAACAAATCTTGTCTTTGAAGGAACTGGGGTTATCTTTGGAACAGATAAAAGTCGTTATGTCCGGAGACCAACTCAGCCTTTTAGACATTATCATCCTTCAAATGGACCGCCTGAAAGAAAATATCCGCATGCAGCAGAAGCTCCTACACGAGCTTGAGAACGTATCAAGCCAGATGCAGAAGAACGAGCCATTTACCGTAGAGCATGTCATGAAAATCACGCGAATGATGAAAATGAATCATGAGAAATTTTTCACCGAAAGAAAGTCGAGCATGGATACCCATCTCGACCGACTTGGAGAATATTTAGACGAGCATCCGGGAGAACCCGGACAAGGAGGATTCGACAATGAATGATCGAACTGCTAAACATTCCACATTCGTCATTGAACGAAACTATAAGCATTCCCCGGCTCGCGTATTCGCTGCATGGGCCGGCCAATCTGCCAAGGCTGGCTGGTTTCCAAAAGCCGATGAGTTTGACTTCCGCGTAGACGGACGTGAATTCAATCGCGGCGGTCCGCCTGGAGGCCCGGTTTTCACATTCGACGCTTGCTATCAGGAGATCGTCGCGGATCGGCGTATTGTCTACTCGTACACGCTTGACATGGAAGACAGGCGTATATCCGTCTCCGTGACGACGGTAGAATTCGAGACTTCGGACAGCGGCACGCGTTTAATTTACACGGAGCAGGGGGTTTTTCTGGACGGTCTTGATACGCCAGAACAGCGTGAGCATGGAACGAGGATCATGTTGGATCGGCTCGGCGATGTTTTAGACAGCCAATGAAAAATCCAGCGATCGAATCTAATTTCCAGGCCGGTTTGAAGGAATGGATTGGACTTGCCGTGTTGTCGTTGCCAGCCTTACTCATTTCGGTTGACTTGTCCGTGATGATTCTCGCCCTGCCTCACATAAGCGTCGCTCTCGGCGCCGATAGCACGGAGCAGCTATGGATCATGGACATATACGGCTTCATGCTCTCCGGTTTCCTGATTACGATGGGTACACTCGGAGATCGGATCGGCCGTCGCAAGCTATTGATGATTGGCGCCGCGGCGTTTGGCTCAGCTTCGGTGTTGGCCGCATTTTCTAACTCTGCCGGAATGCTGATTGCAGCCCGAGCGCTGCTCGGCATTGCCGGAGCGACGGTATCGCCCTCCACGCTGGCCTTGATCAGCAACATGTTCCGCGAGCATAAACAACGCTCCCTCGCCATTGGAATATGGTTCATGTGCTCCATGGGAGGGATGGCACTCGGTCCTGTGATTGGTGGGGCGATGCTAGAACATTTTCCATGGGGAGCGGTTTTCTTGCTCGGCGTTCCAGTTATGGCGCTGCTGTTGCTGAGTGCGCCATTTCTTCTGCCCGAATATCGGGACCCCGCAGCAAGCCGATTGGATATAACAAGCGTCGTACTGTCGCTGTGCGCCATTCTACCTGCTATATACGGCCTTAAGGAAATCGCCAAGCAAGGTCTGCAGATCTTGCCGCTCCTTGCCGTTGCGGCTGGAGTCGCTTCCGGGACGGTTTTCGTACGGCGGCAGCAACGGTTGGAGAATCCGCTAATGGACTTGCGCCTATTCGGAAACTCCGCCTTCAGCACGGCATTAGGCTGTATGTTCGGTATCACCTTGACGGGAGCTTCCATGCTCTTCGTCGCACAGCATCTTCAGTTCGTGGAAGGTCTCTCGCCGCTCCGAGCAGCGATGTGCATGCTCCCGGGAGTGGTAGCGTCGATGGCGGGCATGGTGCTATCGCCGATTATGGCCAGGCAGATCCGGCCGTCGCTCCTCATAGGGGCAGGACTCGCCATCTCGGCGACAGCTGTATTCTGCTATTCCAGGTAGGAGCAGGATCCGGATTCTCTACCCTGATCGTAGGGTATATCTTTTTTAATGCGGGAGCAGCCCCGTTAGCGAGCTTGTCCAGCTATCTTGTCGTCGGATCGGTTCCTCCGGAGAAAGCCGGTTCGGCGGCGTCATTGTTGCAGACGAGCGGTGAATTCGCATTCGCACTGGGTATCGCCATATTAGGCAGCATAGGTACATATGTGTACCGCAGCCAGGTCGCAGGCTTCATACCGAGTGACGTAACGGCGTCAGTAGCCGCAGCTTCCCAGGAAAGCCTGGCTGGGGCAATCACGACAGTAAAGGAACTGCCAGAACCGATAGGTTCGGCACTTCTTCATGGAGCTCGGGAAGCTTTTGACGGCGGCATGCATGCCGCCGTAGCGGTTAGTGGCGTGCTCATGATCTCCATCGCCATTCTCACCTTGGTCAAACTCCGGCATATACGGCCCATTGGGGAGCAAGCGCCTGCGAGATGGAATTGTCGTCGTAAGTATAGTTCAAGCATCAAATGACGGCAGCTGGCATACGACCGGCTGCCGTTTTCCTTTGAAGTAAGAGCCGCGGAGATAAAAATATATTTTTGGAAATTATATGAAATAAAAGAAACTATTTAGAAATCGATTCGTCTAACACTTATGATACATAAATCCCAAAAAATGGAGGTATTATGAAGAAGAGACGATACACTAGCCTTGTATTGGCCAGCCTATTTACACTGCTTCTGGCAAGCAATGTTGTATTGGCGGCGAATGCCGAATCATCCGAAGTCAAGCTCGATCAGGTTCAGGTTCAGATTCAAAAGTATGCGATGCAGCATATCGAAAAGGAGCGCCCTTTTGCGAAAGATCAACTCGTGTTTGTTGACTATCAAGAGAATACGTTTGTAAAACCGAATTTTTACAATATTCGTTATATGCGAGCCATTGACGGTATTCGGTATCCGGGTAACTACATCAATCTTGATATCGATAAATCAGGGAAGGTTGTAGACGAACAAATTTTGTGGGATAAAAATGTTCAGCTTCCAGAAAGCGAACCTGTGATTTCAGTGGAAGAGGCACGCGCGAAGTTCACCGAGCAGTTGGCTCCGACGATCTCCCGCGTATTCCCGGATCAATTGAACAAAGGTGAGGAGAAAATAGGCATTTATGAATATGTATTATTGGATAATTGGCGAGTCGATGCAGTTACCGGAAAAGTCAACGGCGGCATGAATCAACAGGCTCTAGAACAAGATACGAAGATGTCATCTACCAACAAAGAGATCGAACAACCAGTCGACAGTGCAGAGAAAGCGTTGCAGAGAGCGAGCGAACTAGCTGTGATTCCAACAAATGCTCTAATTCCGCTTATTTATCAGGTAGTCGATGGACTCAATAGTAATTTAAGCGGCCCCTTTTGGAAAGTCATCTGGAGAAAACCAATGGGAACGGAATACTGCTCATCTTCTGCGGAAATTAAACTGAGCACCGGCGAGCTAACATCGCTTTCTAATAGTTGTCCACTAGAGGGCAAACACCTTATCGTCGAGGACGAGGCTAAGCAAATATCAGCCGAATATCTTGAAAAAGCGCTGCCGCGAGCGGCTTCCGCGCTCACGCTGTACTCAATCAAAGAATCGTCTGCCACGCTGCCAACACGAATGGGTGATAAAGCTTACTCGTTGATTTATACTGCAAATGTATCTGGGATTTATTACGGACACGTCTCCATTGTCGTCGACATTCAATCCGGCGAAGTTATCGATGTCATTAACTCCTTGAAAGGCACAATACCTACGGACACCCCAAAGTTCGATGAACCAAAGCTAAAATCAATGCTTCTGAAAGCGTACGATGTAATCCCAACCTACTATACACCTCCGCTGAACCTGATTAACAAAACGGAGGATGCGATAATTCAGACTAATCCAGTTACGATTACGGAAGAACCGGTGAAGCCTGTTTTGGTTTATACCCTTGCACGTAAAGCCAACTACAGTAATTATTTTTTGGATGCAAAAGATGCTGTATGGAGGGACTTCTCAACGGGAAAATTAATTACGGTAGATCAAATCGAATCTAGGAAATAATTATTCGGATACCGAACTTGCGGCAAGAAGTGGATGTACCAGCTCTCAACAGCGCGGCCTCTTAGGCCGCGTCTTTTGCATTTATTCCCTTCATAACGAACAATACAAAATATTTTACCCGGGTAATATTGATTTTTTATTTTTACCCGGGTATAATTAGCGAGGTAGTCAGAAAGGAGGTCAGCATGAGTAATAACCTAACGCACTTTTACTGCACGGCATTTATGGGTGTGGGAGTCATCGCCAGTGGTTCGTTACAGCACGTAGTTACTATAGCGAAAGATGCTCTGGATGACAGAGACCTCACACAGCTGCTTATATTTGATGATGCCACTGGGAAACCAATAGATGTTGATTTTCGTGGGAAGACAGATGACGTGCTCAAACGATTAGGAGAACAGTTTGGTGACCTGCCCGATACGGAAGTGAATCACGAACCTATACGGTTCCAGCAATACGAAGAAGCTCTGCGAGCACTGTATGCGGGTGATTTGGATCGTTTTTACCAATTCATCGATGACTGGGCACCTGATATCCGAAACCATGTCAAAAAATTAGCCGCTAATGCATTCCCTGAAGGGAATGTGGAGGCGTAAATAATTAAAAAAGGAAATACGAAAGGAGCCGCTATGACAGAGTTTGAATCTATTCGTTACATCGAACCAACGCAACGCGCTGGCATGAGATTTATGCAACGAGGCATTGAGGGTAGCATCGTCATGTTGAACCTGCTGCGTTATCGTGATATTGCCGATTACACGGCCAATCCTGAACTAACACCGGAAGTCCCAATCAGCGGTGCCGAAGCTTTCAACCGCTACATTGAGCATACGCTCCCATTTCTCCGTGAAAGCGGTGGTGAAGTGCTGTTTCTTGGCGATGGCGGAGAGTTTCTTATCGGACCCGAAAACGAAAGATGGGATCTTGTTATGCTGATCCGCCAACGCAACGCGCAGTCGTTTCTTGCTTTTTCAAGCCATCAAGACTACCTGGCGGGTATCGGGCACCGGACTGCAGCCATCGAAGATTCACGCCTTCTGCCTATGACGGAATTTCCGATATCGAATTAATTGAAGGAGAAGATGATCATGAACATTCTGAAAGTAAACGGCATTGATTTGGCCTATGACAG
The DNA here is from genome assembly GCF_056398785.1 of Paenibacillus sp. 01T422. Lineage (NCBI taxonomy): Bacteria > Bacillati > Bacillota > Bacilli > Caryophanales > Paenibacillaceae > Paenibacillus > Paenibacillus sp. 01T422. Next base: position 7,198 of record NZ_JBFTQB010000313.1, read on the forward strand.
TTTCGGTAACGAAAATGACGAGGCGATTATCCTAATCGCCGGGCTTGGAACCCAGATGATCCGATGTACGGTTTCGTTTTGTCAGTTATTAGCAGCGCGGGGCTTTCGCGTGATTCGCTTTGACAATCGCGACGTAGGTTGCTCGGCGCACTTTAACCATTATCAGACGCTGGATTTTAACGCACTGGCGACTGCTCTCATGTCAGGGCAGCGACCGGACATCCCTTACACGCTCGATGACATGGCAGGTGACGTTATCGGACTGCTCGACGCCCTTTCAATTGACCGGGCACATGTCGTTGGCAGGTCGATGGGCGGAATGATCGCCCAGATTGCAGCCAGTGAGTACCCTGAACGTGTTTTATCGGTCACTTCCATTATGTCCAGTTCCGGTAATCCCGCCCTTCCGCAATCTTCCCCGGAAGTTATGGCGATGATGACTACACCAGCGCCGAACCCATTTGAGGATGAAGCAGGATTTGTGGCGCACAGTCTCGCTTTTGCCAAACGAATCGCCGGCACCGGCTATCCGTTCGAAG
>NZ_JBFTQB010000314.1:0-6511 GCF_056398785.1 Paenibacillus sp. 01T422
GAGTACGCAATCGTGAACCTTGAAGATTTGAACAATTTCGCAGCTGGTACCGAAGTGACTCCAGAAGTTTTGATGGAGTCTGGTATTGTTAAAGCTCCTAAAGATGGCATCAAGATTTTAGGAAACGGTGAAATCACAGTAAAATTAACCGTTAAAGCGAATAAGTTCTCTCAATCAGCGATTGAGAAAATCCAAGCTGCCGGCGGTCAAACCGAGGTGATTTAATGTTCAGTACCATAGCCAACATCTTCAAGGTAGAGGATTTACGTAGAAGGATTGTCTTTACACTCATCTTGTTAATCGTCTATCGCTTAGGCGCGTTCATTCCGGTGCCTAACATAAATACAGATGTTCTTAAACTTCAAGACCAAGCGAATCAGAGCGATGTCTTTGGTTTGCTTAACACGTTTTCCGGCGGTGCGCTCTTCCAATTCTCCATCTTCGCGATGGGAATTATGCCTTACATCACAGCTTCTATCATCGTACAGCTTTTGTCCATGGATGTAGTTCCACGCTTCGCGCAATGGGCGAAAGAAGGCGATGTTGGAAGAAAGAAGATGACGCAAGTTACTCGGTACGGTACGATCGTTTTAGGTATTGTGCRAGCTTTTGGTCTTTCAATCGGGTTCAACCGCTTGTATAGCGGTCTCGTAATCGATCCAGGTTTCGCAACATTTGCTATGATTGCTATCGTTCTGACAGCTGGTACAGCTTTCTTGATGTGGCTTGGTGAGCAAATCACTGAATTTGGGATTGGCAACGGTATTTCCATTATCATCTTTGCAGGTATCGTCGCGGCGATTCCTACAAGCATACAGCAAATCTACAAATCACTATTTGCGACCGAAGGGGCTTTGTTCCTGAATATCGTGAAACTGATCATTATTGCTATCGTTGTTGTGCTGATTATTGCTGGTGTCATCTTTGTACAACAAGGGGTTCGTAAGATTCCTGTACAATATGCTAAGCGTGTAGTTGGTCGTAAAATGTATGGTGGTCAAACTACGCACATTCCACTTAAAGTGAATGCTGCTGGTGTAATCCCAGTTATCTTTGCACTATCGTTATTAATGTTCCCTCCTACCATTGCAAGTTATTGGAGAGGTAATGTCGTTGCAGAATGGATTATCAACAACTTGAGTATTAACCAAACTGCTCCGTTAGCGATTGTTTTGTATGTACTGCTGATTATCGGATTCACATACTTCTACACTTTCGTACAAATTAATCCAGTTCAAATGGCTGATCAGATGAAGAAAAATGGCGGGTACATACCGGGGATCAGACCTGGTAAAACAACTTCTGTTTATCTGACTCGTGTAATGACTAGAATTACTCTTTCTGGAGCTCTGTTTCTCTCAGCAATCTCAATTCTCCCAATGCTTTTTGGAGGTCTTGCAGGCTTGCCAAGTTCGGTTCGGATTGGTGGTACATCTTTACTTATCGTAGTAGGCGTTGGTCTTGAGACGATGAAACAAATCGAGAGCCAATTGATTAAACGGCATTACAAAGGGTTTATCAATAAATAGCAAATAGGTTCTGATGGGGCAAGTTCTGCAACATCAGCACCTATTGTGCTGTTCGTAATGCCGAGTGCGATGGGAGGTTTTAAAGTTGAACGTAATTTTTATGGGGCCTCCTGGTGCAGGCAAAGGTACGCAAGCTGAAAGGATCGTAAGTGAATTTCAAATTCCTCATATTTCAACTGGAGATGCATTTCGCTTGGCGATGAGCCAAGGAACACCACTTGGTGTTGAAGCCAAAGGTTATGTAGATAAGGGGCTTCTTGTTCCTGATGAAATCACGAACGGTATTGTGAGAGAACGTCTTGCTCAACCGGACTGCGATAAAGGTTTCCTGCTTGACGGGTTCCCGAGAACTGTTGCTCAAGCAGATGCTTTATCTGAAATTGTAGATTCCTTAGGCAAGAAGATTGAAGTAGTTATCAATCTTTCCGTTGATCGCAGCTTTTTGCTCGCACGACTAACCGGCCGAAGAATTTGTAAATCCTGTGGTGCTACGTATCATGTAATCTTCAACCCACCAAAGCAAGAAGGCGTATGCGATAAATGTTCAGGTGAGTTGTACCAACGATCTGATGATACGGAAGAGAAAGTCGGAACGCGTTTAGATGAGTACATCAACAAAACCGCTCCGCTACTGGATTACTACCAAAAGAGGGAATTATTGCGTGAGGTTAACGGGGAACAAGACATTCATGCGGTAACCGAACAAATTAGCTCACTGCTACGAGGTCTAGCGTAATGATCATTTGTAAGTCCGAGGTTGAACTAGACCTAATGCGAGAAGCTGGTCGTATCGTAGCCGAGACGCACCGCTTATTGGCAAGGGCAATTCGTCCGAACATTACAACGAAAGAACTTGATCAGATCGCAGAGGAATACATTCGCAGTCAGGGAGCGATTCCATCTTTCAAAGGCTATAACGGTTTTCCTGGAAGCATATGTGCTTCAGTCAACGAAGAATTAGTTCATGGTATTCCTGGTCCAAGAAAGCTGGTTGAGGGTGATATCATCTCAATTGATATCGGCGCTCAGTATAAAGGTTATCATGGAGATTCTGCTTGGACTTATCCTGTCGGTGAAATTTCTGAAACAGCCAAACGTCTGTTAGCTGTAACGGAACAATCACTGTATCGAGGCATAGCAGAAGCTAAACCGGATGCTAGACTCTACACGTTGTCGCATGCAATCCAAACTTGTATTGAAGACGCAGGCTTCTCCGTGGTTATAGAGTATGTCGGTCACGGTATYGGAACGGATCTTCACGAAGAACCACAAATTCCGAATTACGGTGTTCCTGACAAAGGTCCTCGTCTCAAACCAGGCATGGTCCTAGCCATTGAACCCATGGTGGTTGTTGGCGAAAGATTTGTCCAAACACTCGAAGACGATTGGACTGTCGTCACTGCGGATCGTACTTTGTGCGCTCATTTTGAACATACGGTTGCTATTACGGCAGCTGGTTATGAAATATTAACCATGCCTAGATCGTAGGTGATGATGAGTGGATAGGTTGATACCGAAGGTGGGTCAAATCGTAAAGGTGCTTCGCGGCAGAGATCCGGGTGAATATTCGGTCGTGATTGGAATTGTGGATGAGCGCTTTGTCTGGCTTGCAGACGGTGTGAATCGCAAATTCGATCAGCCAAAGAAGAAGAACCTGAATCATCTTCAATTACAAGAAACGATTAGTAGTGAAGTGGAGTCAAGCATTAGGGAAACAGGTCGTGTTACTAATGGAAAGTTGCGCTTCGCAATTGCCAAATTCGTTGAACTTATGCAAGATGAAGCACAAGAGAAAGGAGAATGACTGTGGCCAAAGAAGATGTAATTGAAGTAGAAGGTACAGTGATTGAACCTCTTCCGAATGCAATGTTTAAGGTTGAATTGGAAAATGGTCATAAAATCCTAGCCCATGTATCTGGTAAAATTAGAATGCACTTTATTCGCATTTTGCCTGGTGACAAGGTTACCGTAGAATTATCGCCTTACGATTTAACGAGAGGCCGTATAACCTACCGTTTTAAATAAATGTTTGGCTTACATGTAAGTTACTCTCTCAAGGCGTATGCTTACGAAGCAAGTTTTCTAATAGAAAACGCAACATGGTTGCTTACGATGATAAGGAGGGCTTAAAAATGAAAGTTAGACCATCGGTTAAACCGATTTGCGAAAAATGCAAAGTTATCCGCCGTAAAGGTAACGTTATGGTAATTTGTGAAACACCTAAGCACAAACAAAAACAAGGTTAAAAGGAGGTGCAATCTGTAGATGGCACGTTTAGCTGGAGTTGACTTACCTCGTGACAAACGAGTAGTAATCGCGTTGACTTACATTTTCGGTATCGGCACTACAACTGCTCAGAAAATCATTGCTTCAACAGGTATTGACGGCAGCACTCGCGTTCGCGACCTGACTGAAGATGAAGTGAGCAAAATCCGTGATGTAATTGACAAAACCCTTAAAGTAGAAGGCGACCTTCGCCRTGAGATTTCCCTAAACATCAAACGTCTAATCGAAATCGGATCCTACCGTGGTCTTCGTCACCGCCGTGGTCTTCCTGTTCGTGGTCAACGTACTAAAACTAATGCTCGTACACGTAAAGGTCCTCGTCGTACGGTAGCTAATAAGAAGAAATAATAAAGGGGGTTAGAGCTAATGGCAAAACCTAAAAAAGTAGTCCGTACGAAACGTCGTGACCGTAAAAATATTGAGTCCGGAGTTGCACACATCCGTTCAACATTTAACAATACGATCGTAACGATCACGGATCCTCATGGCAACGCAATTTCCTGGGCATCTTCAGGAAACCTTGGATTCAAAGGTTCCCGTAAAAGTACACCTTTTGCGGCACAAATGGCAGCTGAAAAAGCAGCTAAAGCAGCTATGGAGCACGGCTTGAAAACTGTTGAAGTTATGGTTAAAGGTCCAGGCGCTGGCCGCGAAGCAGCAATCCGCTCTTTGCAAGCAGCAGGTCTTGAAGTAAACCTGATTAAAGACGTGACTCCGGTTCCTCACAATGGCTGCCGTCCTCCAAAACGTCGTCGCGTATAATTCAGGATTACTTTGTAGTATAATTATCTTAAAAACGTGAATAATGGTTTGAAGGATAGGCATACTATGAAATTTTGAAGCGAAGTATCCAGAGGGAAACGACGTATTGAATGGAGGGTACATTTCATGATCGAAATCGAAAAGCCAAAAATAGAAACTGTAGCTTTAAGTGAAGACGGCGCTTATGGAAGATTTATCATAGAGCCTTTGGAGCGTGGCTATGGTACAACATTAGGTAACTCACTACGTCGTATTTTACTGTCCTCTTTACCCGGGGCTGCAGTAACCTCTGTCCAAATCGATGGCGTTTTGCATGAGTTTTCAACGATTCCTGGCGTGCTTGAGGATGTAACGGAAATTATCCTTAACCTTAAAGGACTTTCGTTGAAAATTCACTCCGACGAGGAGAAAGTGCTTGAAATTGATGCAGAAGGAGAAGGTAATATTACTGCGGCAGATATTCGCGGTGATAGTGATGTGGAGATTCTTAACCCGGATCTACATATTGCTACCTTATCTCCGGATGCGCGTCTTCACATGAGGATTCATGCGGGCAGAGGACGCGGTTACGTCCAATCGGACAAAAATAAGCATGAAGAGCAACCAATTGGTGTGATTCCAATTGATTCGATCTACACGCCTATTACCCGAGTAAATTACAGTATCGAGAATACTCGTGTCGGCCAAGTGACGAACTATGATAAGTTGACCCTCGAAGTGTGGACCGATGGAAGTATTCGACCAGAAGAAGCAGTGAGCTTGGGCGCCAAAATCTTAACTGAACATCTGAACTTGTTCGTCGGTCTGACGGATGAAGCCAAAGATGCTGAGATTATGGTGGAGAAAGAAGAAGATAAGAAAGAGAAAGTTCTTGAGATGACTATCGAAGAGCTGGATCTATCTGTTCGTTCTTACAACTGCCTCAAGCGTGCAGGGATTAACACCGTACAAGAGCTAATTACCAAAACAGAAGAAGACATGATGAAGGTTAGGAACTTAGGTCGCAAATCTCTTGAAGAAGTTCAAGAAAAGCTCGAAGAGCTTGGTTTGGGTCTTCGTACCGAGGAATAGTCTTGTCAGAAGGAGGTTAATTCAATGAACTACAGGAAGTTGAACCGCGATTCCAGTAATCGTAAAGCATTATTCCGTGATCTGGTTACAGATTTGTTCATACATGAACGTATTCAAACTACAGAAGCAAAAGCAAAAGAAATTCGTTCCATCGCTGAGAAGTTAATCACTCTTGCGAAACGCGGAGATCTTCATGCACGCCGTCAGGTTGCTGCTTTTGTTCGTAGAGAGGCTGCAAACGAAAATCAAGATGCGATTCAAAAACTTTTCTCCGATTTGGCTACTCGTTACTCCGAGCGTCCAGGTGGATACACACGTATCCTTAAACTGGGACCACGCCGCGGTGACGCAGCACCAATGGTATACCTAGAGCTAGTAGATCGCGCATAAGACGGATGGGAAAGGGTGGACGGAATCATAGATTCTGGTGAAGCCCTTTTTTTGCAGTCTTATACCTGATCTATAGAGGTAGGAAGGATGACTCATGGAGGAACAAGCCTTGAGAAATCTACGGTTTACCATAAGTTATGATGGCACAGCATATTCAGGCTTTCAGATTCAACCCAAGGCGGATACCATCCAACAACGGTTAGAACAAGCTGTTTATCTGTTGACTGGTGAGCAAGTGAAAGTGGCCTCATCGGGGCGCACAGACGCGGGCGTTCACGCTAAAGCACAAGTTATTAATTTTACCACGAACTCCAAGATACCTGTGGAACGTTGGTGTTTAGCTCTAAACGCTAGACTACCCAAGGACATCGTCGCTCATACGGCGGAGGAGGTCCCACCTTCATTTCACTCACGCAAAGCCGCGAAACGCAAGACGTACTGTTATACGATTCGCTCGGTGCGCTTCCCTGATG